>CAYIOH010000525.1:0-3244 GCA_964364975.1 uncultured Bifidobacteriaceae bacterium | reverse complement strand
CAATCCCAAACCGCGCACGTCCGCGATCACGCCAGGATATTCTTTTGCCAGCCGGTAAAGTTCAGTGATGAAAAAGACGCCGAGCACGCGGGCGTTGTCCGCGAGTTTTTCCCGTTCGATGACTTCAAGAATCTTCAAGGCGACCGCGCAAGCCAGCGGCGTGCCCCCAAAGGTGGAGGCGTGCGTGCCCGGCCCGAGCAAATCCGCGAACGGCGTGCGCACCCAGAACGCGCCGATGGGAAATCCGCCGCCAAGCGACTTGGCCATCGAGAGCCCGTCGGGCAAAAACGCAGGACAGGCGTCGCGCCTGTCTCCATCTTTTCCGTTAGAAGTTTGAGACAGGCGCGACGCCTGTCCTACGCTTTCCAGTATCCGCTGAAAGCTTTGAAACCGGCCGGTGCGAAAATGTCCGCATTGCACGCCGTCCATGAGCAACAGCAGTTTTTTCTCATCGCACAACGCGCGCAAGCCGAGCAGGTATTCCGGTTTGGCCGGCGTCACGCCGCCTTCGCCCTGCACGCCTTCAATCATGACAGCGACCGTTGCTGGGGAAATCGCGCTGCGGGCAGCGTCCAGATCGTTGAACGGAATGTGCCGGAAGCCCGGCATCATCGGCTCGAAACCTTTCTTCACCTTGTCCTGGCCGGTCGCGGCGATACCGGCCAGCGTGCGGCCGTGGAAGGAATTCTCGGCCGTAAGAATTTCAAACCGGCCTTCTTCGTGGCCGAACTTGCGCGCGAGTTTGAACAAGCCTTCGTTTGCCTCCGCGCCGCTGTTGGAGAAAAATACTTTTCCCGGCCCGATCCGCTGCGCCAACGCCGCCGCTAGCCGGCCCTGTGGTTCGGTGTAGTAAAGATTTGAAACGTGAATGAGCTTACGGGACTGCTCAACGAGCGCTTCAGTGATGGCTGGATGCGCGTGGCCAAGGCAGCAAACCGCGATGCCACTGCCGAGGTCGAGATAGCGTTTGCCCGCGACATCAAAAAGATAACTGCCCGCGCCGTGACTGAACGCGAGGTCGAAGCGCCCGTAACTCGGCACGACGTTCTTGGTGAACAGTTCGCGGACGGCCTCGAATTGATTGCGGATAATCGGCGGCGGTGATGGAACGATATGTTTCATTTCGGATTGGCGATTGCGGATTTCGGATTGGAATTTGCGCGGGCGCTCCGGGCTGAAGCGACAACCATCGCGAGAATTTCGTTTCCCTCGCGCATCAATTCTGAAAATTGTGCGGGACGAACAGCGCCCGTTTCGACAAGGAGTTCCATCCAGAAAAGCGACTCATCACATTCTTCTTCTACAATGGTCAGTTTGGCAATGAAGTCGGCGCGTGACTTGGCGCGGCACGCGGCGCGATAGTTTGCGCCGACCGATGTTCCCGAGCGCAGCAACTGTCGCCCAAGCACTGACGCCGTCGGGCTTTTGGGCAACGCCTCAACCCCACGGACAATTCCGATGGCAAATGCCTTCGTGCGACGCTTGAAATCTTCAGGACTCATCTTGTGTGAGGCGGAGAATAAATCCGCAATCCGCAATCGCCAATCCGAAATCAGAGCACAACTTCCGTTCCCACGCCTTCGTCGGTGAAGATTTCCAGCAGCACCGCGTGCGGGATGCGGCCATCCACGAACGAAACCTTCTCCACGCCGGCTTTGATCGCGGCCACGGCGCTGTCCACCTTGGGAATCATGCCCTTGTCCACAATGCCGGCTGCCTTGAGCGCGTCCACCTCGCTGGTTTGGAGGTGCGGGATGATGGTGTCGGGGTCTTTGGGGTCGCGCATCAAACCCGGCACGTCACTCATGAACACCAGCCGTTTCGCCTTGAGCGCGATGGCGATCTGCGCGGCGGCCTCGTCGGCGTTGCAGTTGTAAATCTTCCCGTCCTCGCCGCGGGCGGTGGGGCTGATGACCGGCGTAAAGCCGCTCCAAATACACTCCAGCAACGGCGCGGTATTGACTTCCACCACTTCGCCGACGAAGCCGATGTCAATTTTCCGGCCCGGCTTTTCCTTGTCGTCGAGCCAGAGCTTCCGGCATTTGAAAATCTCCGACCCGGCAAAACCCACCGCCTGGCCGCCGAGCGACTGGATGGTGGCAACGATTTCAGGGTTGATTTCGCGCGACAACACATCGTCCACGATCTTCACGGAGGCCTCGTCGGTGACGCGCATGCCCTGGATGAAATTCGCCGCCAGACCGGCCTTCTCCATCGCGCGCGTGATGGCCTTGCCGCCGCCGTGGACGACGACCGGATCAATCTCCACAGCTTCGAGGAACACGACGTCGCGCGCCACGCCGTTGCGAACGGCAGGATCGGGGGAATCCATGAACGAGCCGCCATATTTCACGACGAACGTGGCGCCACTGAATTTCTGGATGTACGGCAACGCTTCGAGCAGCGTCGCGGCTTTGGCGATGAGGTCTTGCATGATTAGTCAGTTTGCCGTTGGAGAAACATTGCCGCCAATTCTGCACCAAACTTTTCATAGAAAAGACGACCGAAGTGACTAACTGTTTCAATGTCGGTTTCTTCAGGGGCCTTTTTTTGAAGATTCCACAGAATCCAGCCTCCAACCCCACCCACCAACTGCTCATTGATAACGTGCAGCTTTGATTCTGTTGATTGGGCTTCACCAAATTTTGGAATTTCGCCTCGCCCGATGAATTTCATTAAGTCTTCGACGGCATCCCATCCTCTTGGTAATTTTGAGTTGAGTTCTTCTCCAATCATGAGCTGGAAGGAATCTGTTAAAATATCTGAGTTGATTTGCAGATGCATCATTGTGCTCCCAATAATCGCAATCGTACAAAAATAATCCCAATCTTTTGTAGTTCCGACTGATGCTAGTGGGGGGTGCATCTTCACCATTGGCTCATACGAACCAATCGCAAAGAGTTTCGCCAGCCCTACAAGCCTTTCCGCACCCTTTCGGGTAGCCTTGAAATCGTCGGTATCCATTTACGGTTACCCTCCAAGCGTAGTTGGATCGGTCACGTCGCCCTTGTTAAAGTCCACGTACTCTTCCGTCAAGTCTGCGGCATACATGACGGCGCTCGATTTGCCGAGATTGAGGTTGATGTGCAGTTCAAATTCCTTCGACGCAACGGCGAGGCAGAGTTGCTTGAACGTCGCCTTCGTCGGTTGGCCGCGCCTGAGACTCCACAGGATTTGCCGGCTGCCTGCACTGCTGTAACCGATGTCCACTTTCTCCTCCACCACCGTCGCCGGGCTGTAGCCG
>CAYIOH010000524.1:0-3260 GCA_964364975.1 uncultured Bifidobacteriaceae bacterium | reverse complement strand
TCGGAGACCGGCGCTCCGTTCACCTAGAATTCGAGCAGTGCAGTGACATCGGTAAATTGCTGTTGCGCGACCACGCCCGACAGCTTACACGTCACACAGCATTTTATGAAAACACTCCTGAAACCGATCCTCGCCGTTGCTGCCGTTGCGTTGTCATGTTTGACCGTAAACTGCTTTGCGAAACCCGAGGCCAACACCGCTGCCGACGCAAAGACATTCCTCGAAACCTACAACCGCATTTATCAATCGCTCTACACGGTAGCGAACGACGCCGCGTGGTCGGCGCTGACCGACGTAACCGATGAGCACACCGGCCAGCGCATCGGCGCGGAGAAGGCGCAGGCCGCGTTCCTCGGCAGCCCGTGGGTAATTCAGCGTGCGCGCGAATTGCTCCAACACACGAACCAACTCGACGGGCTGACGGTGCGCCAGCTTCGCTTCGTGCTGCTCAACGCCGCCGGCGCGCCCGGGACAATTCCCGACGTCGTGGCCGAGCGCGTCGCGGCGGAAGCGCGCCAGTCCGCGACGCTGGACGGTTTCGTTTTCAAATGGACACCGCCCGGCGCGACCGACCTGAAAGCAATCACGGCAAACCAAATTGACGAAATCTTGCAATCCTCCACCAACCTCGCCGAACGTCTCGCGGTCTGGAAGGCATCGAAGGAATCTGGCGTGGCGCTCAAACCGGGCTTGCTGAAATTGCGCGCCCTGCGCAACCGCGTCGCGACCGAAATGGGCTACAGCTCGTTTTTCGCGCTGCGCGCGGGTTGGTTTGACATGAACGTCGCCGAGATGAAGGCGATGACCGATGAGCTTTGCCGGCAGACGCGTCCGCTTTACGAGCAACTCCACTGCTGGGCGAAGCACACGCTGGCGAAACGCTACGGCCAGCCCCTGCCCAAGTTGATTCCCGCGCACTGGATTGGAAATCGTTGGGGACAGGAATGGCCCGGCCTGGTTGAGAGCATTGACCTCGACCCGCTGTTCAAGGACAAGTCGGCCGAATGGCTCGTCGAGAAGGCTGTGGAGTATGGCGAGTTGCTCGGCTTCCCGAAGCTGCCCACAAACTTTTGGGCCAAGAGCGATCTCTACGAACTCCCCACCGACACCAAGCGGAAGAAGAATACGCACGCTTCCGCCTGGCACATCAATCTCGATCACGACGTGCGCTCGTTGATGAACGTGAAGAACAATTTTCAGTGGTTCGGCATTTCGCACCACGAGTTGGGCCACGTGTTTTATTTCCTCGCCTACAGCCGGCCTGAGATTCCATATCTCTTTCGCGAAGGCGCCAGCCCCGCGATGCACGAGGCGATGGCTGAGACGCTGGCCACGCCCATGAAGCAAGTGCCCTATATGCGCGAACTCGGTTTGATTCCAGCGCAAACGAAGTTCGACGAAACCCAGTGGCTGCTCAACGCCGCGCTCGATGACGTGGTGTTCATTGCGTGGTCGGCGGGCGTGATGGCGGCGTGGGAGCGGGATTTCTACGAAAGCAGTCTGCCGGCAGACCAATTGAACAAACGTTGGTGGGATTACGTGGCGAAATATCAAGGCATCGCGCCGCCCGAACCGCGCGGCGAGGAATTCTGCGACGCCGCGACCAAGACGCACATCAACGACAACCCGGCGGAGTATTACAAGTATTCCATCGCCTTCGCGATCAAGTATCAACTGCACCGGCACATCGCGAAAAAGATTCTGCGCCAGGACCCGCGCAACACGAGTTTCAAGGGCAACCAGACAGTCGGCGCGTTTCTTTACAACATCATGAAACAGGGCGCGACCCGCGATTGGCGGCGGGTGATTCGCGACGCCACGGGCGAGGAATTCAGCGGACGCGCCATGCTCGAATACTACGAGCCGCTGGTGAAGTATTTGAAGGAGCAGAACAACGGACGGGAAGTTGGGTGGTGATCTGGATCGTAGCCGCCGAGGTGAGGAGGCGGATTTGTTGATCGACTAATTTCCGCCTCCTCACGTCGGGGGTTACAGTGCAAATTGACGCTTACGCCATTCACCCTTAGCTTTCTCCGATGACTGAAGTTCTGGAAAAGCAATTGCCCGGCGTGAATCGCTTCCAACTCCGCAAGCCGATGTCGAAGGATCGCTTCGACCCGCTGGCGAAGGAAATTTTCACGCTCAAGAAACAGTTGAATGCCGTCATCCTTGCGCACAATTACCAGGTCGGCGAGATCCAGGACGTGGCGGATTTCGTGGGCGATTCGCTCGGCCTCTCGCAACAGGCGGCGAAGACCCGCGCCGACATCATCGTCTTCTGCGGCGTGCATTTCATGGCCGAGACGGCGAAGATTTTGAGCCCGAACAAAATCGTCGTGCTGCCGGACAAGGACGCGGGCTGCTCGCTCGAAGAAAGCTGCCCCGCCGACCAGCTCGCCGCGTTGCAGGCAACCAACCCGAATTTCTACACCGTCACCTACATCAATTGCAGCGCGGCGGTGAAGGCGTTGAGCGACGTGATTTGCACCAGCGGCAACGCCGTCAAAATCGTCAACGCCGCGCCCAAGGACAAAGACCTGCTGTTCGTGCCCGACGAAAACCTCGGCGCGTGGGTGATGGAGCAGACAGGCCGACCGATGACGCTCTGGCGCGGCAATTGTTATGCCCACGTCGAGTTCCGGCGCGACGCGATGCTGAAGTTGAAGCGCCAGTTTCCCGACGCGAAAGTTGTCGTCCACCCTGAAGCCCTGCGCGAAGTGCGCGACTTGGCGGACTCGGTTTGCTCGACGGAGAAAATGATCACCTACTGCCGCGACAACCCGGCGAAGCGGTTCGTGATCGTGACCGAATCGGGCATCATCCATCGGATGCAGAAGGAATGTCCGGGCAAGGAATTCCTCTGCGCGCCGACGTTTGACGTGATGAAATTGCCGACGGACAACTGCCGTTGCAGCGAGTGCAAATACATGAAGTTGAACACGCTTGAAAAAGTGCGCGACTGCATGAAGCGCCTCGCCCCGCGCATCGAACTGCCAGAAGAGATTTTGAAACGCGCGCGCCTGCCGATTGAGCAACCAGCGGTACAGCTGCAGTGGCTCCCAGGCGCGCACCACCGCTTCTTCCTGGCCCCCACCGAAAGCCATCGTGGTGAGTACCCGGCCGAGGTAGCCGGATTCGGGCAGGTAGCGCAGGAACTTACAGGTCCGCTCCACCCCACCCGAGCGGACTGGAGGGAAGTGGTAAGCGATGAATAGTACCGTGCGCGGCGTCCCCGTCGTTGCCCTCCTGCAGGAACCTTG
>CAYIOH010000523.1:0-3260 GCA_964364975.1 uncultured Bifidobacteriaceae bacterium | reverse complement strand
TGCGCGATTCGCAACAACCACCTGGCGGCGGGCGTCGGCTTGCTGGGCGTGGCGCTGGCCGGCTTGATTTACAGGCGTTTCCTCATCAACGAATCGAAATAGCCGGGGCATTTCATGGCCTGATGCCGGTTAATGAATTCATGGAAACTTTCAACGAATTCCAAGGCAAGGCGCGCCACTTGCACGCTGCCGAATCGCGTGGCAACGAGGGCGCGTACAGAGTGACGGGCCCTGCCAGCGTGAGCGGGCTTTTTACATCATGAAATTGACCATCATCGGCACGGGATACGTCGGCCTTGTCACTGGCGCTTGCTTCGCCGAGGTCGGCCACCATGTCGTGTGCGTGGACAACGACGCGGCAAAAGTCAAAGTGCTTCAGGCCGGCGGCATCCCGATTTACGAGCCGGGTCTCGAGGAGTTGGTCCACAAGAATGTCGCGGCGAGCCGGCTGAGTTTTACCAGCAGCACCGCCGAGGGCGTCGAAAAGTCGGACGTGGTTTTCATCGCCGTGCCCACGCCGCCGCAACCGGACGGTTCAGTGGATTTGAGTTTCATCGAAAAGGTCGCGCGCGAAATCGCCAGCGCCATGACGAGCTACAAAATCGTCGTGGACAAGAGCACGGTGCCGGTCAAAACGGGCGACCAGGTTGCCGAGACGATCAAGCGTTACAACAAGGCGAAGGTTGAATTTGACGTGGTGAGCAACCCGGAATTCCTGCGCGAAGGATTTGCCGTCGAGGATTTGATGAAGCCGGACCGCATCGTGATCGGCGTGCGCTCGCAACGGCCCGTGGCAGCGATGAGGGAGATTTACGGCCCGTTCAACGCGCCGATCATTGTCACGGACATCAACTCGGCGGAACTCATCAAGCACGCCTCGAATTCGTTCCTCGCGCTGAAAATCTCCTACATCAACGCGATCTCCGTCTTGTGCGAAGCCGCCGGTGCGAACGTGCAGGAAGTAGCCAATGGTATGGGCATGGACGAGCGCATTGGCCGGCGCTTCCTGAACGCGTCGCTTGGTTTCGGCGGAAGCTGTTTCCCGAAGGACCTGAGCGCGTTCATCAAGATCGCCGAGCAGGTCGGTTATGATTTTCGATTGCTCAAGGAAGTCCAGCGCATAAACGCCGAGCAAATGAATCGGTTCGTGAAAAAAATCACCGAAACGCTCTGGGTGTTGAAGGACAAAACGATCGGCGTGCTCGGCCTGGCGTTCAAACAGAACACCGACGACGTACGCCAGTCACCCGCCGTCGAGCTTTGTCAACGTTTGCAGAAGGAGAGCGCGCGACTCCGCGTGCACGACCCGAAGGCGATGGAGAAGGCCAAGGCCGTGCTCAGCGGCGTGACCTACGTGGACGACATGAACGCCGTGGCCGAAGGCTGCGACGCGCTGGTGATCACCACGGAATGGGACGAGTTCAAACAGCTCGACCTGAATCGCGCCCGCCACGCACTGTCGCATCCGATCATGTTCGATGGCCGGAATCTTTTCGATGCGGCGGAGATGGAGAAGGCGGGGTGGATTTACAAGAGCATTGGCCGTTAAATCGTTGAAACGTTGAATCAATAAAACGTGAAGCAACGCGGCATCCCGGCTTCTGGTTCAACGGCTCAACGTTTTAACGATGGAAACAATTGACGTCAGCGCTGGCCTCATCTTCCGCAACGGCAAACTCCTCATCACCCAACGCCACGCGGACTCGCACCTGGGCGGACTGTGGGAATTTCCCGGTGGCAAGCGCGAGCCGGGCGAAACCTTTGAGCAGTGTCTTGCGCGCGAGTTGCGCGAAGAAGTGGGTGTAGAAGTCGTCGTTGGTCAGTTTTTCGAGAGCGTCAGGCACGCCTATCCGGAGCGTACCGTCCACTTGAAATTCTTCGTCTGTCAGTTGGGGCGCGGTGAGCCGCAGCCGATTGGTTGCCCGGCGGTAGCCTGGGTGAACCAAGCCGAATTGGACGAATACAATTTTCCCGCAGCGGATGCGAAGTTGCTCGAAAAACTCCGTGCAACGACGGAGCTTTGGAAATAATTTGCGACGACCGCGGATTTTAGAAGGGCTGCGTTCCGATTGCCATTTAGCAACGGACGCAGACTACACCTTCCCGTAAAACGCCTCGATCTCCCTGCGGAACGTGTTCTCCCCCACCTTCACGATGCCGATTTCGCGTTGGGCGTTTTCCGGCGAATCGCTGGCGTGGGCGGCGTTGACCATGACGCTCGAACCAAACTCGCGCCGGATTGAGCCAGGCGGCGCCTTCGAAGGATCGGTCGGGCCAAGCACATCGCGGATTTTCGCCACCGCGCTGACGCCCTCGTAAACCAGGGCGATGCACTTCTCGCTGCCGGGCTTGGCGAGTTCCTCCGGGGAACATTCCGACGGTGCGCGGCCGGACATGAAGCGGACGATGTTTTCAAATTGATTGTCGCCAAACGACGCCCCAAGCAAATCGCCCAGCTCCTTCTGGGTATCTGCCGAAATCGTAAAGCCGAATTCTTTTTCCAACGCGGTCTTCGCACGCCCGGCGACGACGTCCTTCAATTTCGTGCGCAGAACTTCGCGGACCGGCCCGTAAAATTCCACGGCGTCCGCCACGCTCATGGGGTGTACTTTGATGGCGATGATGTAGAGGCCGGTGCGCGAGAAGAAATCAATCACGTTGCCCGGCCGCCCGGTGGCGAAACGGAAGTTGTCCGGCTTGATGAGCACCAGCGTGCGCTGCGGCGTTTCGCCCGGGTGATAGGTGATGACGTTTTCCAGCACCCCACCGTCGGGGTCAGAGTAGTGCGCCCAGAGCTTGAGCTTCGCTTCGGCTTCTTCTTTGGTCGGCGCGGCAAGCACAGCTGGCTCGAAGTATCGCACGGTCTTGTCTTCTTCCATGATTAGGTCGCCGTAAGTATCACGAATGGTTTCGCCCACGCGCCGGTCCGGGCTGAGATTACCGACCACGGAACGGACCTTGCGTACGGCATCGTCGCCCTTGAACAAGAGCGCCATCACGCGTCGTCGTCGGCTGGTTTTGGGGTCGGGCGAGAAATTCTTGAGAATGTACTGACGAATGAGTTCCTGGATGTGCTGGTCTTGCGGATCGTTCGCGGAAACGACGACTTCGGAATATTTCTTCGCCAGTTCGCCACTGGGGGCAAACATCCGGGCGGCCACAAGGTCCAGCCCGGTGCGTGAAATGAGCCGGCTTAAAATGCCGCCAGTGCGCGATTTGTAGAGCGAATAGGGGGTGACAATGACGTAGGCAAGTTGCTG
>CAYIOH010000522.1:0-3270 GCA_964364975.1 uncultured Bifidobacteriaceae bacterium | reverse complement strand
GAATTGCGGCTCGTGCCACAATGAATTACTGAACGCCAACGTCAGTCTGGCATCGGACATCCCTTGGCCCACGATGAATTCGGTGTGGGTCCTAGTTCGAGAACGAGGTGCCCGCCTTTGATGACGTCCTTCTGGCGAATCCACCAGCGATCCAGCGGCCGGTCGTTGAGGGTGGCGGATTGGATGTAGATGTTTGCGCGCGAAGCATGGCGCGCCTCGATGGTGAACGTCTTCCCGCCGTAATGTTCCTTGGACAGATGGAGCACGACCTTCGGGTAGAGCGGGCTGCCGATTTCGTAGATCGGATTCACGCGACAGCCGCCGTCGGTCTGAAACAATCCGAGCGATGACATCACAAACCAGGAACTCATCTGGCCTTGGTCTTCATCTCCCAAGTAGGCGTCGGCTGGATTGTGACCGTAATAGGCGCCGAGAATTCCCCGCGCCCACTTCTGGCTCATCCAAGGCTGGCTGGCCCAGTTGAACAGCCAGGCGACGTGCATCGTCGGTTGGTTGCCTTGGTTGATCGGGAAATCGGCGAAACGCTCGCCGGCGGCGTTGAAGCGCGTGGGAGCTGATTTTTCAAATGCCTCGTTCAACCGGCTGAGGAAACGGTCACGGCCCATGGCGTTCACCAGACCCGGCACGTCCTGCGGTACGAACCAGGTGTATTGCCACGCGTTGCCCTCCACAAAACCCGGCGTGTGATACGGATCAAAGGGCGACAGCCATTCCCCACTGGCCTTGCGCGGTCGCGCAAAACCGGTCTCCACATCGAAGACATTGCGCCAGCTCCGCGAACGTTTCAGAAACTGCTCGGCCAAGTCCGTGCGTCCGAGCGCCAAGGCGAGCTGGGCCACGCACCAATCGTCGTAGGAATACTCGTAGGTGTTGGAACCCCACGCCATTCGCCATTCACCCTTGGTCTTGGCTTTCACCACCGGCCCGTCGCTCGCCACGTAGCCGTGCTTCAGGTAATTCTCCAGGTTTTCATTCCCGACCGCGCCGCCACCCGGATACAACTGGGGCAACGTCGTCTGCATCTTGACCGCCGCCTCCAGCACTTTCTTCGCGTCCACGCCTTTGACGCCGTGCTGGCAGGCTGCCACCATCAGCGGGATTTCGTGCTCGGCCACCATGACGCTGATGTACTCCAGCCCGCCCGGCCCTTTCGACAACCAGCCGCACTTGTCGTAAAGCTGAAGCTCGGATTTCACCCAACGTGCCGACCATTCGGGCGCCAGCAAGTTCATCACCTGGTTCAAATTCCAGAAGGTGGTCCAGAAGGCATCGCAGCCCAGCATCACGGCGTCCGGGTCTTTGAGCTTCTGGCGGCGCTCATCGGGATCGGTCCACTCCCCGTTGACGTCGCTCCAGGTGTTCCGGCCTGACAAGGCGCGATAGAGATTGGAGTAAAAGCGGGATTTCTCGCGCGCGTCAGGCGTCTGGATTTCCACGCGGTCAAGAATCTGGTTCCAAACACGCCGCTGGTTCTGAACCACGGCGGCGAAGTCCCACCCGAACGGCTTCGCCAGTTCCCGCTCCAGGTTCAAGCGTGCGTTGGCCACGCTGACGAGCGAGATGCCCGTGCGCGCCAGAACTTTTTCACCGGCACGCGTCTTGAATTCCACAAACGCGCCGCAGGCGCCAACTTCGCTCAAGCTCTGCACATTGGAACTGACCTCTTCGTCCCGCCATCCTCCGAGGCGGTCGAAGGGCCGGCTGAATTGCGTGACGAAGTGGAGGTCGTAGCGCTGGTCGCCGTTGTAGTGGACTTCCGGGACGTCGGTCTGGATCGTTCCCTCAATCTCCGCCGGGCCGGTGCGGCGCACCTTGGCGTCGAGCACATGGATTTTGTATTCGGTCGGAATGTCGAAATCGAAAATCACCCGCGCCTGGTCGCTGGCCGGAAAAGTGTATTCCTGCAAGCTGGCGCGCGTGGTGGCGGTCAACGCGACGCGAATGTCCGTGTCCTTGAGCAGCACTTCGTAATAGCCGATGCCGCCTCGCTCGGTCTTTTTGTCGAAGCGCGAGCTGTAGCCGGCGCCGTCGAGGCCCGGCCGGGTCTGCAACGGGCCGACGGTTGGCATCATGCCCAACCCGGCCATCGTCCACTCGTGAACGTGGCTGAAACAATCCACCTTCTCGAGACTGTACTCGTAGCCGGCGCACCAACCGGCGATCTGATTGTCGGGAGAGATTTTGACCATGCTGAACGGAAGCGATGGACCGGGGCCGATCATCCAGCGCGAATGGGCCGTGCCTTTGAACACGTCCACGTAATCCGCGGGCGTCGCCAGCGGCGCGGCTCGAAAGTTCAGTCCCGATTCGTGCAGCAATTGGCCGTCGGCGCTCACACGGACGCGCGTCGTCTTGCCCGGGACCGAAGCCGGCGCCGGAACTTCAAAGACCTGCAGGCCGGGTTGTGTCTCCAATTCCTGAGATCCTCCATTTTCAATTTCGACTTTCAGCCTGCCGGGCGAACCAGCGCGGAACACTTCCAACCGGATGGTCGCTGGCGTTTTCTTGCTGTCCGACACCGCGTATGCCGTTGGAGAGACGGAGCGAATGACGGTGTTCGCCGGCGGAGCGAGCTTCACGCCTGCCGGAGCTTCCAAGCGCAGCGCATCAAACACCAACCAACTCCCGCCGGTACTGCGCAACGCGATTTCGTTGTAGCCCGCCTTGAGGAGCGCGGCGGGAAACTCCACCTCCAGCACTTGCGGCTTCGCCGAAGTTAAGTTGCCGCGCAACGAATCTTCGCTGCCGCCCGGATCCAACTCGCGATCAAACACACTTCCGTTGACGGTGATTCGTAGCCGCAGCGGACGATATGGACGCGTGTCGGCGATGTTGAGAACGAGCGCGCACTGGCTTGTTGTTGCCGCCTGGGCCAGAACGAATCCGATTGGCAGCGTGTTCATCTGGTCCCAGCGCCCGTTGCCACTGCTGCCACCCCAGCCGTCCGATGGTCCGGGCAGAATGTAGGGCCAGTCACTCTCCGGCTTGGACAGCCCGATGTAGTAGGCGCGATCCGGACTGCCGAAGCGTTGCAGGAAACGCGCGTAATCACCCGGCGAGAGAGCGAACTCGGCGACGCTGGCATCAGGCCGGCCAATCTGCCAGAGGGTTGGGATGGCGTCGCGAGCGCGGCTTGGAAGCATCATCGCCAGCCCGCAGGCGATGGCAAGGAAGGTTGTTTTCATATTCTGCTTTTATAGGTGACTCAAGCTGCGCGTCAGTTTGCCAAACCCGTGCGCCGGATCAAGG
>CAYIOH010000521.1:0-3272 GCA_964364975.1 uncultured Bifidobacteriaceae bacterium | reverse complement strand
ACTCGAACGGCGCGCACGGAGTGACGCGCCCTACTTTGCCCGGACTACGAGTTTGGAGTTTGGAACTTCCCTGGAGTTTGATGTTTGGTGTTTGGTGTTTTGCCCGCTCATGATGCCCCCGCCGCCCAAACGCATCCCGCCCCGCGGCCCGCTAAAAACCTCGGCGCGCCAGCGCGTGCTCGCCCAATGGCGCGGCGTGGACCTCGCCCCGATCGAATCCGCGCAAGCCATCCGCGCCCGCCGCATCGGCGACGTCCTGCCGCGCGTCGCGGTGGACTTGCGGATGGACATCCGCCGCGCCGAAATCGAGGTCGTGAAAGTCTGGAACAACCTCATTGATCCGAACATCGTCGCGCACGCCCAACCCGCCGGCCTGCGCAAGGGCACGCTGTTTGTGAACGTGGACAGCAGTGTGTGGCTCAGCGAAATTGTCCGCTACCGCCGCAAGGAAATCCTGGATCGCCTGCAACACAGCTTCGGGCGCGAAGTCATCGCGCGGATTTCGTTCCGCGTGGGATGACGGGTGGTCAGGGAAAGAAAACCGTCAGCGAGTTTGCCGCCTATCTCTGGATTAGGCGGCATCTTTTTCTTTTGCTTTGGCTGCGTCCTCGAAGGCAGGGGAGACTCCGAAAAGGACCAGTCGCTCTCGGGTAATCTCCTTCGGCCAGATTCCGCGTCTCAAGATGTAGGCGCGAACAGCCCACGACGAGACGAAGCCAACGACGATGACGATAGGCGCAAGGATGAGATCTTCCTTGGGCGTCTGACTTCGGCCCGTGAGTGCCAAGTAGATAATGAGCAGGCCCAACTGCCACGGTATGGCAAGAAGAACCACGCCGACCGCGTAAGTCAGCATCCACTGGGTCTTAAAGAAGTCCTTGTGCTTTTCACAGACGCCTGCTCGCAACCTCATCTTCTTGCCTACAACTGCTTCAATAATGGCACAAGCAATAGCTCCAGGAATCAAGCCTAGCGCACCAAGGGGCAGACCAAACAGCAGAAGTAACCAAAGGGGGGTGCGCCTGAATACGAACTCCTGCTTCCCGTTAACGGCGGCATCGCAGCGTAGGCAGACATCCGGTGAAGCATCTACATGAATGCCGTCAGTGCTGGGCAGTTCGACTTGTGTTCGTGGGCCTTTGCCTAAAGCTTCCATATATGCAAGACTCCGATGGGTTAATGGTCAATGGTCTCAAAGGAGAACTTCCCAAATCTCTCCGCCTTCCTGAGCAACAATAATCAAGTAGTCTTTGACTTGCTTGCCGGTCAGGCAGCCTTCGTGAACAACGTGGAAGCGCGGCGAACCGCTGGTGTCTGACATGCCTTGGCTGAGTGGACGAAGGAGTGAGGCGATGTCGGGAGGAATCTTCGAGAGGACACGGTTGCCGTGGCCGTGGTCGCTGTAGAAAGTCTGCAGCCTCGCCTTGCTGAACGTTTCACTGTCAACGGGGTCTCCCGAAATGTATTCCCCGTATTTGGCTTTGATGTCGTCCCAGTTCATAGTGTGGTGTGGTTCGTTGATTGTTGCGCGATACTCGCTGACGCCTAACCTTTAGATTAGCTGCGGGGTTTACAGGCTAACACTTTTCATGAAATTGATTTTGCGCATGGGAAAGTTGTTCGTCAATGGGATTTTACACGCGGAATAATCTCGGAACATCACCGGACAAAGGCGGCAAATTTACCGGCTGGCAAACACGGTCAAAGCTCATCCCGGCTCTCCGCCGGAATTTCCCCGCCCGACCACCGGCGCGAGTTTCTCACCCCGCGTTCCCGGCAGCCTTAATCGGGAATCACGCGACGGAAACGGCCCGGCTTTTCTTGACGCAACCGCCGGCGCTGGTGACACTCAGCCGCCCGTTTTGAACGTGAACTTGAACCAACCGTCCTCTTGAATATGAACTTGAACCAGCCTTCCCCCGCCACACGGCGCGAATTCATCAAGACCTCGGCCATCATCAGCACCGCGCTGGCCGCTCCGGCGATTTTGTCCGGCAATGTGTTCGGCCAGGACAACGCCGGGACCCTGCGCGTGGGCCTCATCGGCTGCGGCGGACGCGGCACCGGCGCGGCGAGCCAGGCGCTCAAAGCGGACAAGAACGTCGTGCTCGCCGCGATGGGTGACGCGTTCGCGGAACAAATCCAAACCAGCCTGGCGGCGTTGAAGAGAGAAGCGGCGGACAAGGGTTACGCGGATCGCATCAAGGTCACACCCGAAAAATGTTTCGCCGGTTTGGACGCGTATCAAAAGATGATTGATTGCGGCGTGGACGTGGTGTTGCTGACGTCGCCGCCGGGTTTTCGCCCGGTGCATCTCAAGGCGGCCGTGGACGCGGGCAAGCACGTTTTCTGCGAGAAGCCGATGGCCACCGACGCGCCCGGCGTCCGCTCGGTGCTCGAATCCACGAAGGTCGCCAAGGTGAAGAAGCTGGCGCTCGTGGCCGGCTTTTGCTGGCGGTATGACATCCCGCGGCGCGAGTTTTACAAACGCATCCACGAGGGCGCGATTGGCGAAATCCGCGCGATCTACGCCACTTACTACGCGGGCCGCGTCAAACCGATGCCGCCCGCCAGCGAACGTCCCCAGGGCATGGGCGATCTCGAATGGCAACTGCGCAACTGGTATAACTTCGGCTGGCTTTCCGGCGATGGCTACGTGGAGCAGGCCTGCCACAGCGTGGACAAAGTCGCGTGGGCCATGAAGGACGCGTCGCCGATCAAAGCCGTGGCCGTTGGCGGCCGCCAGACGGCGAACAACGACGGCAACATTTATGACCACATGTTCGTCGTTTACGAATTTCCGAACGAGGTCCGGGCCTTTCTCGGCCAGCGTCAGATCAACAACTGTCACTCGGAAACCTCAGACTATCTCATGGGCGCGGAAGGCGTTGGCAATATTGCCGGCCGGCAGGGCCCGTTCATCCGCGGCAGGCAGACCTGGCGCTACAGCGGCGAGAAGACGGACATGTATCAGGTGGAGCACAACGAGTTGTTCGCCAGCATCCGCAAGGGCGAGCCGATCAACGACGGCGAGTGGATGGCGCACAGCACGATGATGGGCCTCATGGGGCGCATGGCCGCCTATACCGGCCAGGAAATCACGTGGGAGGACGCCTGCAACTCGAAGGAACAGTTCGTGCCTGAAAATCTCGATTGGAAAATGAATCTCCCCATCGCGCCGATGGCGGTGCCGGGATTTACGAAATTGGTTTAGTCCCCGAAAAACAATCGAGATGTTCTTCTCTTGAATCATTCACGAAGCCCAAGGTAGG
>CAYIOH010000520.1:0-3273 GCA_964364975.1 uncultured Bifidobacteriaceae bacterium | reverse complement strand
CGATCGATTTTCATGGATTGGTCTCCCGGGCGATGGGTCGCGGCGCCCATCCGGCGTTCGGCAATACCCGCATTTTGCCCGTTTGACCCGGTCTGCGCCATGTTGCGCAGGAGATGCCGTGTGCCCGAGGCCGGCGGTCGCATTCGCGCCCGCGTGGCCGCGGGCCAGTCCAACCGCGAACGCATCCTCATCGTGCCCGCACAAGAGCCACTTGTGGGGCAGCCCAAGGCTCAGCATCTGATGCCGCTTGTTCCTGGATTACCTGAACGGATGCTCGAACGACATGTAAAACATGATTCCATACTTGCCCGCGGATGGACCTATTCCAATCGGTATGGAAATCCCTGGGACGATCTGAAGACCGGAACTGAAGTTCCTGGCGAAGCGAACGCCTGGATTGATGAAGAAAGTGTTTTCCCTAAGTTTGCTTCCGTCCGGCTGAATCATTTCAGACCTTGTTCCAGCAGCTTCAAGCATCAAGTTGAAATTCTCCGTGGAGAGATAAATGAGGCTTGCGCCATAATTGAACGCAGTCAAATCTGCGTTTGCTCCGCCAGGCTCCTTGCTGCGTGCGGTGTACGTAGCGCCGATATTCCAGTGAGTGACGAATTTGTCGGACAATTCCACACTCAAAGGCATATTGGCCTGGATGCCGACAGAACCCGTTCCGTGGCCTTTCCTGTAGTCGCCGGTAGGCAGGATGACAGTGAGCCGGGGGGACAGGGCGATCCTGTCCTTCAAGATCGCCTGATAGCGGTAGTTAAGCGCGATGTCTCCAACGCCGCTTGCATTTGAAGGGTCGGTCAATCGCAGCATGGGAATGGTATAGGAAAGCTGATGCGTCTCGTCCGGGAACGGCCATTCCTGCGTAAAGGTATAGGCCCAATCCTTGGACTTCTTCATATACATGAAGCTCTGGATATGCTGAATAACCCCTGCTTCCTGGTTGTAAGCTTCCTCCAGCAGAAACGAATTGTCCTGGATTTTCTTCGCCTCCTCGGCGAGGCCTTGTAATGGCAAAACCAGTGCGAACGCCCCGGCAAACGTCTTAATCCACATAACGCCCCCATTGAAAACTTCCGCTGAACATGGTCGGGGATTGTCTCACGTCAGTCGAATCGATTGCGTGGCGGAGTCCCAACGATAAGATGGTGCAGCGGCTTGAACGTGCCCTGATAACTCGCCGGGAATCCAACCGCCGAAAGCAGCACGTCATGAAGACGACTTGTGATGCGGACGGGTAAGACGCGCTCCCGTCGCGAGACGGCAAGCTTTGGTCAAGCCGTCGTCGCGTTGCCTGGCTCCTCGGAGCGGGACTGGATCCGCTCGAACTCCGCCGCGGAGATCAGCCGATGAGCCAGGGGGAAGACGACATTGTCCTCTCGAAAAACATGAAGGCGCAGCAACTCCACCAGGTTCTTGCCCTGTTCCAGCGCGGCATCGAGCACGATCATGGCCGATCTCTCGTCAGGGAGACGAAAAACGAGTCCCAGGAAACTTACCACCACGGCGGCGAGCTGCATCGCTTTGGCGTGCTCGTCCTCCATCACATCCGTCGCCGTCGTGGGCATGCTGCCGCTGCCATGCTCGCCGCTGGCAATCAGCCGCTCGCGCAGGAGCGGAAACAGGCTCGCCTCTTCGCGCCGGCTGTGAGGGGTGAATTCCTGATCCAGATAATTGAAGAAATGCCGCAGCCTGGCGTCCAACTCCTTGCTGTATCCGCTTTTCTTGATCGACAGAATAGCCGCCTCGAAAGCGTTCAATTCTTCCATGAAGGGAACATGCTCGTCCCTGAACTGCCGCAGAAACGGATGCAAGGCCTCCACCGGCACCGGCTCGATGCCGGAAGGCGCGTAGGCATCCGGAGGATCCATCGGAGACGATCCCTGCGCGATGTCCAAACCCCTCTCCGCTTGCCGGTGCAGAGGGTCGATCCGATGCAGTTTGTGTATTTCCATGATGTTCAGGTGTTCCTCGGCCGGGTGGTGGTCCATGCGGTCGCCGGGTCACGCACCCGTTTGCGGTCCCAGTACCAGATGACCTGTTGATAGTCTCGCCAGGTGTAGTGGAACGGCGCGACCAGGAAGTGCACCAGGCGGGTGAAAGGAAGTATCCCGAGGATGATGAAAGCGCCTACGATATGGGCCTTGATCACCCAGGGCATGGCGCCTACGGCTTCGATCTGCGGGCCGAACTTCACGATCGACCACAAGTACGGCGACATGTCCGAGGCAAACCAGTAGTAGCCCCAGCGATACCCCAGGGCGATCCACAGTCCGAGCACGATCTGCGCGAGTAGCAGAAGTTCGATCACGATGTCCATTCGGGTGGTGACCACGCGGATGCGGGGGTGCGAGACTCGCCGGATGAAAAGTCCGACCAATCCGATCAGGACGGCGAGCCCGAAGGTGAAAATCACGATTTCGTCGGCAATCAGGCGTGTCGCGCTGCTGTGCCAGGACAGGGTCAGGCCGGGGAACAGGAAAGCGATCAGATGCCCGAGGAACACGACCAGTATTCCCCAGTGAAACAGCACCGCGAAAATGTAAATACCGCCGCCCTCGAGGAATTGGGAGGACAGGGATGAGTATTTGAACCCGTTCGTCCGGTAGCGGTAGATGGATCCGACAAGAAACACCGCGAAGGCGGCATAGGGCAATGCGCCAAACAGGAAATTGTTGAGTAAATCCATTTCTGCTTCTCCTTGTGCTCAGGCGTCACAACCGCTGTTGACCGGGTTTGCGTCCCGCTCGATGTCCATCTCCCGCTCGACCAGCCGCAGGAAGTCCACCGTCTGCGGCCGGCTGCTCCAATCCGACAGCTTGTTCATCGTCTCGGTTACCGGAAAATCCCGCGCCAGCACTTTCAGCACGGCCTTCAGCGTCAGGCGATAAACGGCCGAATCGCATCCTCCGGCGGGGTCGATGAGGGTCTTGTAATGTTTCCGATAATTAGCGTTCTTCTTCTCTATCCTCTCCGGGTCGAACTCGCGGATCATCAGCATCAACGCCGGAACCAGGATCTGCTCGACCAATTCCTTTCGCAGGTCGTGATCCTTCAGCTTCGGGATCAGTCGCAGCACGTTCGGCAGATGATCGGCCAGTTCGCCACCGCAGTCGTTTTGGGCTTCGCCGTGCTCTCTGTTCAGATTGGACAGCAGGGCGCCGCGTTTGTAGTCGTCCCCGAACAGGACATAGCCGGTGCCAAGGGTGGTGAGAGCCTGCACGTCGAAGGTGCGCGTGTGCAGTTCCTGCAGGTCGAGCGTTCTTTCAG
>CAYIOH010000519.1:0-3286 GCA_964364975.1 uncultured Bifidobacteriaceae bacterium | reverse complement strand
GAATAAACACCGGCCCGGGTTTGGAGTCCCGGCTTCAGCCGGTGCCGCGCACAAGACCGCCGCCGAATATCCGAACCGCGTAAACGCGGGACTCCGAACTGACCTCCGCCATTGGGAATGGCGCTACCTGTGGCAACTCTGCCAACCCGACGAGTCAATCAAACTCCAAACGAACCCCGAGGACATCGGCCAGCTGGCCATCTCCCAAGATGGGAATGCGCTGGCCGCGCAAATCGGGGACGACAAGATCGTGCTGTGGGACTTGACCACCAAACGGCAGAAGGTTGAGTTACCCGGCTCTGCTTCGATTGACACCCTGGCCCTCTCGCCCACCGGCAATCGCCTGGCCGTAAGCAGCACCAATGCGCTGGGAAAGCCGACGGTTGAAGTGTGGGACGTGCCTGCCCGAAAGATCCACGCCACGCTCAACCAACCAGCGCCAGTCAGGTCCCTGGCGTTTTCTCCCGACGAAACGTTGCTGGCGAGCTTCGACGCCAAGGGCAACATCGCGCTGGTGGAGTGGGCGTCCAACCACACCGTCACCAACCTCTCGGCACGACCCCCGCGAACAGGCGGCGCGGGAGTCGTGGCATTTTCGCCGGACGGGAGCCGATTGGCGATTGGAGAAGACTACGGGCGGATTCATCTGCTGAACTGGCGGACGGGCGCCATGATGACCATTACTAACTCGACAAAAGCGGGCGAGGGGGTCAAGGTGCTGGCCTTCTCGCCCACCGCTGAAGGCTTGGCCGCCGGGTTTGGCAATAGCAGTGCAACCGTGTGCCTTTGGGATGCCAGTTCAGGGGGGCTTCGGTGGCGATTGACCAACCACTTTGGTTTGTGCAGCGCACTGGCCTTCACGCCAGATGGCGAACTGCTGGCCTCAGCCGGCAGTGACCGGACGATCCGGGTCTGGAAGGTCGCGGAGCAAGCCGAGGTTCGCTGTTGGCGGGGTCATGACGGTGAGGGGCGGGTTTTGGCTTTCCTGCCGGATGGCAAAACGCTCGTGAGTGGATGCAATGTGGCCACTGCGTGTTTCTGGGACCTGACAGCAGCCAATCGGCCTTCCGGCCACATGAGTTTGGAGATTTCCTACGGGATTGGCGCCAAGGCCGAGGTTCAGCCCCAAGGCTTCGCGCGCGGACTGCTCGACCCGAAGGTCGTGCAACGGTTTGGCTTCACGTTCACACCCGATGGCCGGAGCTTCATCACGACCGACCACGATGGCGTTCTTGGGGTTTGGGATACCCGGTCGGTGCAACTAATGGAAAGTCTGCCCGCTCTGGGCAGTAACCACTGGGGCGTGGCGCTCTCACCGAATGGCCATTGGCTGGCGACAGGCGACGCTGCGGGAAAAGTCCACCTCTGGAATTGGACGGCACGCCGGGCCGTCACCAATTTTGCACTACCCTTCGAGTGGACGGGGCGACTGCGCTTTTCCCGCAGCGGACGGTTCTTCTCGGCCTGGGTGGCGTTCAATGATTGGACGACGCGTTTCCGAATTTGGCGGACGGCGGACTGGCAGGAGGTCCAGCTGGAGGGAGTTCAAGTTGCAGATATCTGGTGCGCGGATTTTTCGCCAGACGACCGACTCCTGGCCGTCGGCTGTGCCAATGGCGAGGTGAGGCTGCTGGACTTTTCCTCGGGACAGCACGAAACCACGTTCACCAACCAAGCAGGAGCTGTGGCTGCGGTAATCTTCTCGCCGGATGGTCGGAGCCTGGCCTCAACGAGCTGGGACGGCACCGTCAGACTCCGTGAGCTGTCCGCGCATAGGGAACTGGACCCCCTGCGGGGTCATGCGCAGTCGGTGTGGAGCGCGGTGTTTTCACCGGATGGCCAACGTTTGGCCACGGGCGGCACCGGCGCACGCGAGACCGTAAAACTGTGGGACCTCGCGACCCAAAGAGAACTTCTCTCCCTGCACGGGGAGGGAGACTTCTTCCAGCACGTCGCCTTTTCTCCGGACGGGAGCACGTTGATGGCCACGTCTTACGCCGGCATCGCCCACCTCTGGCGCGCTCCCTCGTGGGCAGAAATCGAGGCGGCGGAGAAAGGAGCAGTGACGCCATGAATTCTTACAGAAGAGAACGAAGGAAACGAAGCAAGCCCGATCCGGTGTCGCAGCAAAGCGCCAGGGGGCTGGCGCAGTCCAAAACGCTCGCGCGTGGACTGGAGCGTCGGCGGTCGCGCCAGCGTCTTGGAGTGCGGTGGCCCTCCACCGCTTTTCGATTCTGGGAGAGCCGGACGTCGGCGGCTTCACGAACCGCCGCTTTCAACCGCACGGCGCCCGTCTCACCATCTCCTTCGTTATCTTCGTTTCCTTCTGTGAAAAACCCTCCTGCCTCCGCCTCCGCCTTCACCCTCATCGAGTTGCTGGTCGTCATCGCGATCATTGCAATCCTAGCCGCGCTGTTGTTGCCCGCCTTGAACAAGGCCAAGAGCTCGGCACAAGCGATCCATTGCACGAGCAACCTCAAGCAACTGCAACTTGCCTGGCAAATGTATGCCGACGACCACAACGACCGGCTCGTGCCCAACTTTCACCTCGGCACATACGGGGTGTGGGACAGCATACACAGTTCGAGCAATTCCTGGGTGTCGGGCAGTGCCCTCACCGATTGGACGTCCGTCGGAATCCGCCAAGGCGCGCTGTGGCCTTACACTCGAAGCGAGGGCATCTATCGTTGTCCCTCCGACCGCGCGGTCTGGCCTTATGCCGGCGGGCCTACGACACCGCACCCGTTCAACGTGGCCTTGAGCGTGGGCCTCAACGGCGGGTGGAATGAACAAACGGGCCAAAACACGGATCCCGACTACGTTTTCTTTTGGAAGTCCACAGAAATTCGGCGCCCCGATCGCATTTTCACGTTCATGGATGAGGAAGAAGCAAGCATCCCTGGCGGCGCCTTCTTTGTGCAAACAAGGCAGACCGACTTCTGGTGGATGATTCCGGGCTACCGCGACAAAAGCGGTGGGGCCAACGTAGCCTTTGCCGATGGCCACGTGCTTTTCAAAAAATGGAAAGATCCGGGCCGCCGCTGGACGCGCTGGGACACCCGCGTTCGCAATGCGCTTGATCGCGAGGATTTGGCTTGGGTGGTAGGTGGTCTGCCGGGTGCAAGAAACCCGTGATCGCCGGCGTGAAGGAGTGCAGGATCTCGGGAGGACAGCCGGCTTCAGAGAACCGAACGAAGAGAAGGAAGCCTCATTCCTCTGTTCGGCGGTACCTTATAGCATTTCCAACAATCATGTAGCGTATTGGGCGTGTAAAAAGAAGCCGTGG
>CAYIOH010000518.1:0-3287 GCA_964364975.1 uncultured Bifidobacteriaceae bacterium | reverse complement strand
AGAGGATGAGGCCGACCTTGTCGTTGTTGCGGATGGCAGAGAAGGCGAGCACGGAGGCGATCTCGGCGGCGAGTTCGCGCTTGGATTGGTCGCGCGAGCCGAACAGGCCCGACCCGCTCACGTCCACCACGAGCATGAGCGTGAGTTCGCGTTCCTCGACGAACTTCTTGATGAACGGATGGTTCATCCGCGCGGTGACGTTCCAGTCAATGCTGCGCACGTCGTCGCCGGGCTGGTATTCGCGCACCTCGTCGAAGTTCATGCCCTGGCCCTTGAAGACGGAATGGTATTGGCCCGCGAGCGTTTCGGTCACGATGCGGTTCGTGCGAATCTCGATCTGGCGAATCTTCTTTAGAATTTCCCGCGGGATCATGCTCAATCTTCGGCTTCGTCGGCTTTGTGGAAATCAAAGAAGGTTTGGATGTCGTCGCGATGGGCGAAGCCGCGCTCGCGCTTTTCCTTGGCCAATCCCTCGCTGGCTTCGTCGCGCCAGCCGCGTTTGGACATGAACGCGTTCCAAACGAGAATCTGCTCGTCATTCGGACGGCGGCCTTTCTGGAAACACCATTCCAGAATTTCCTCGTCCGTCCCGCCTTGTAATACGCGTTCGGTGATCTTGGCGTATTCAACCTGCAGAAAACGGGCACAACGGCCATCCATGCCCGGGCCGAGGTTGTAGTCCGGCGGCAACTTGCCTTGGGCGTGAAGACGAATTTTATCCAGCATCCGTCCAAAGAAGACGATGCCGCCAACTTTTTCGTAGGAACTGCGGAGTCCGGGGATTTTCATAGGCTATGATTGGTGATGTGGTGAACGGAGCGCGGGTGTGGTCGCCTTGTCGCGCCGAAGCGAAGCGAAGGCGGAAGACCCAACCGCAGCGCGTGATGGTTTGTGGACGTGTTGGAAATGTCGGGCGTGCTGCGGCTGGTGCTTTGCACACAGCCGTGCCCCGCAGATTCAGTCACGATGCGGTTCGTGCGAATCTCGATCTGCCGGATTTTTTTGAGAATTTCGCGGGGAATCATGCCGGGGAGAATGAGGAATGACGAATGAGGAATGATGAATTTGTGCGAGTGGAGTTCGCCGCAAAGGGGGAATCCCAACGGGATTCAGGCGTCCAGCCCAGGGTTGCGACGCAGGAGCTACCCTGGTTGAACGGAATTAAATCATCACCAACCCCAACGGGGTTGTGGCAAATCCGGCGCGCGGCGGACAAGAACGGAATGGCCGCAACCGCGTTGCGGTTGGTGATGCTGGCGGGACGATGACCCAGGGTAGCTCGTTCCTCGCAACCCTGGGCTCTGGGATAGAATCCCGTTGGGATTCGCGCAGATCCGTGCTTCAGAGCACTGGGAGCGCGGCGTTCACGCCGCTTCAGCTTGCGAATGGGATTGATCGCCGGATTCGTTTTGGACGCTGCGGGTGTGCGGGCGGTGAAGCGGGCTGAAGCCCGCGCTCCGGCCGAAAACCCGGTCACGATGCGGTTCGTGCGCAGCTCGATCTGCTGGATTTTTTTGAGAATCTCGCGGGGGATCATCTTTCAAAATGGGGGAAACATTTCTCGCAATTCAGCAATCTCGCGACGGACGGATCTTGCAGACCATGCAGACTTCAAGCCGCGCTTTCGATTACGGAGATGCTTTCGAGCGAACGGAAACGCTTTTGCCCAAGAGCGAGTAGAATAAAGCACTACATGGAACATCAGGTAGAGTGCATCGCTTTGAAAACTGTTCGGCTGGCGAAGACTTGTGCATCCGGCTGCCAAATCGGCCTTGCTCATGTGAATCAGCTTGGACAATAAGTTCTGGGCCTCCTTTTCTCGGTCGAGCATGTGCAGCGTGTTTGCCAAGTTGTAGATCGTCGCCGGACAATTGGGAGACAACTCGAACGCCTCTTCAAAAAATGGCAAGGCATCCCTGTAGCGAAAGCGTTCGTGAAGACGCGCCCCGCGCTTTACCAACTTTACGTGCATTAAGGCGTTTTGCTTCATTCAACGCTCGCTCACGGCACAGGCAGTTCATCAAAGATTTTCTGGATGATCGTTTCGCTGCATTTTCCCCCGGCCTCGACTTCGCTCTTGTCAAAATTCATTTCGCCGCTTTCTTCTTGGCGATGTATTTCACGTCGTCGAGTCCTTCAAAATCGTCGTCCTGTGTCCACAGCGTCGCCTCGCTGGCGCGGGCGGTGGCATAGACAATCGAATCCGCCATCGGCAGTTTGGCTTGCAGGCTCAAGCGCGCGGCGTGGATGGCGAGCTTGGAATCCAAATCCACCACTTCGCCCAGTTGCATGTGGGCAATGGCCTTCAACGCCTGGGTTTCGCCGCGCTCGCGGGAGACCCATTTGAAAACTTCGTAAATCGCCAGCGCGGGGACAATCAATTCGTCCACTTTCTCAATTGCCCCGGCGAAGAAGCCGGAGTTCGGGCCTTCGGTGAAATACTCAATCCACCCGGATGAATCCACGACGTTCACAGGCGGTCGGGTTCGCGTTCAAAGTCGCGGTTCATACCCTTCAAAAAGCCGCGCATCTCCTTCATCGGCTTCATGGGGACGATTTCAATCCGCCCGCCGAGCGCAAAGATTTGCAGCTTCTGGCCAGGTTTGAGTTTCAGGAAATCCCGCACGGGCTGCGGGATGACCACTTGATATTTCGGTGATAGTGTGACGGTATTCATATCGTTATCAGTTTGGTATGACGTTATGTTGTTCGATGGCTTATGTCAACTACACGGATTAATCTTCATTCCACATTCACTTCACGGCACGGGCAGTTCATCAAAGATTTTCTGAATGACCGTTTCGCTGGTTTTTTCCTCGGCCTCGGCTTCGTAGGTGATGGCGACGCGGTGGCGCAGCACGTCCATGCCGATGCTTTTCACGTCCTGCGGCGTGACGTAGCCGCGGCCTTTGAGGAAGGCGTAGGCTTTGGCGGCGAGCGTCAGGTTGATGGTCGCGCGCGGCGAGGCGCCAAGCTGAATAAAGTCTTTGACCGCAATCTTGTATGTCTCCGGCTCGCGCGTGGCGCAGACGAGGTCCACGATGTAGTCCTTAACCTTGTCGTCAATGTAGATGTCGTTGATGATTTCGCGGGCTTTGAGAATGTCCTTCGAGTCAACCACCGCGCTCGCGGTGGGCGTGCCGGAGGTGCGGGCCATGAGATCGAGAATTTGCCGCTCCTCGGCGCGCGATGGGTAGCCGATCTTGAGCTTGAGCATGAAGCGGTCAACCTGCGCTTCAGGCAGCGGATACGTTCCCTCCTGCTCGATTGGATTCTGCGTGGCGAGG
>CAYIOH010000517.1:0-3288 GCA_964364975.1 uncultured Bifidobacteriaceae bacterium | reverse complement strand
AGATTGACCGCGGCTTTCAGCGAATAGACGAACGGTTGAAAAAGTTGGGGGCGAAGATCGAACGGGTGAAGTGATCACAATGTGGAGAAGCGGATTGCAAATCCACCGCGCTTTCAACATAACTAACTCATGGGCGCAGTTTGGAAAACCGTCCGCGTCGTGATTGAAAGTACGTTCCGCGAGATGCGGAAGGTACACGGCCGGATAAAGTAGCAACGGAGCTTTACGAAAATGCCCTACGACCTCTTCATTAGCTACTCGCGCCGCGACAACCAGCAGGGCCAGATCATACAACTCGTCGCACGCATCCAGGCCGACTTCGCAACTTGCAGAAACAAATCAAACTGAGATTTGACGATGCCATACGACGTTTTCATCAGCTACGCCTCGGCGGACCTAAAGCTCGCGGAAGAACTCAACCGCAGACTTACGGCTGAGGGCTTCACCGTCTGGTTTGACAAGGCCCGCCTGTTGCCCGGGTGCGACTGGCAGCGCGAGATAGAAGCAGGATGCCGCGAGAGTCGAGTAATCTTGCCAGTGCTCACGCCACGGTGGAAAAACTCAGAGTGGACCTTGTTTGAGACCTACGGTGCGGAGGTTGTCATTCCCGTGTTGGCGGAGGGCATCGTGACTGATGTGGCACCGCAACCACTTCAGCGCTTTCACGCCCAGCAAATCGATTTCAGCATTTCATCCGATTCTGGTTGGAGTAGCCTTCTGGCAGCAATTAGAGAAGCATTGGCTACAAGTCCGCAGAAACGCAGACTTCGCCATCTGGCGCTCCAAGCGATTCACCGACCTAAGGAGCCTTTGGAGTTCTCGGGTCGAGCCACCGAGTTGAGGCAGCTCACACAGCGTTTGTCAGCGATTTCCCCCTGCGTCGTTCTGGTCGTCGGCGTTGGAGGCCAGGGAAAATCCACTCTCGTTTCGCACTGGTTGATGACTGATCGCTCCCCTTTCGCAGCAGTGTTCTGGTGCACGGCTTCGGAGGAAGCCGTGACTTTCGACACATTCCTAGACGAGTGCCTCTTTTACCTCCGAGAAGGTCGGTACAACAAGTGCGAGGCACCGACCTCAGACGCCCGAGTGCGCCTGTTGCTCAATCACATGCGCGAAGAGCCGGTGCTTGTCGTCATTGACGGGTTAGAACGATGGCTATGGGGATGGAACGGCAGGCGCAAGACGGACCATGGCGGAAAGAACGCAAAGCCACGCGCCGGCGCATTCGATGGCTTGGATAATTTCCTCGCCGAAGCAACGAGTATCACATCTGGTTCACACCTGATCTGCACAAGTCGCGTGATTCCCGAGGCTCTTCAGGATGCGAAAGTCGCTCAGATTCCGGTTGCCCCTCCGGGTAAGAGTATGGAGCTGGAAGGCTTGGACGATGATGCCGCCCTTAATCTGCTCAAGTCCTTCGGGGTCGAAGGCGATCCGCAGTTATTGCTTAAAGAAACCCACAAGTATGCCAATCATGCGCTGGCCCTCACGGTCCTCGCGACACTGGCAAGAAACAGCGGAGGAAATCTACTGCCCAGCCAGTCGGCGACCGCGTTGGATCCAGAGGAACGTCTCACCTTACTCCTAAAGGAAACCGCACGAGTGATGCCATTCCGCAAGACATCAACAGCATTGCTTGGTGTGCTCGGGCACTGTGTCGAGGAACCATCTATCGACACGATGTGGGCGGTCATGGGTGCAATTTCCCCACTTAGGCAGTTGCTCAAGCGGGCTAATGGGCTAACCGGCATCCGCATCGATCATGGTGAGACCCCCCAGTCCTTTGAACGGAAGGTTGCGCGGTTAGCCCAATGGAATCTGATCGAGTGGAACCCCCGAACGCGAGCGCTTCGGTCACATCCGGTCGTCAAACTTTTCTTCGCGCAGAAAGTCCGCAATCCTCAGAGGCTGCATCGTGAATTTTCGCTCTATTACGCAACGCTACCCCTACCCAGCGGAGACGGTCCCAAACGGTGTCTGCCTAGAGTCTACGCCGTAAGACATGCCCTTAAAGCTGACGACCCGCATCTTTGCGAGAGGCTTATTCTTTCAGAGGTTCGGCCCAGACAAACGCTTTTGGAATGGTTCTCGAACTGGGGGCACTTCGAACTTGGTTGCGAGTTGGTCGCTCCCCTTTGCGATGAACTCTCAGGAATTCAACGAAATCGGATGCAAATCGCATGGGCATCGTTCCAAAGATCGCTAGGCCGATGTTCTCCGGCTCTAGCTACCCTTGAAGTTGTGATCTCGGAGCTGCGTGAGACTTCGCCGGCATCGGAAGAAACAGCACTCGTTTTGGCTGGCGCCTTAATGAACAAAGGCAATGTCCAGTGTATGCTGTCTCCAAAAGATTCCGTCGCCGACTTCGACGAGGCGATCCGGTTTCTGGAAGGCTTACCTAGTTCTGGTCCAAGGTGGCGATCTCAACTCGCGCTATCTTATCTCAACCGAAGCATGGCGAATCGCGACTTGGGTCATCTCCAGCAGGCAATCGCAGATTGTGATCGCGCGGTGAGAGTCTTTCGTGAGGAGACCGCAAGAAACTTCGATGCTTATGGGCCTGAACTGGCAAACGCTCTTTCAACCCGCGCTAACGCGCTTGCTGATGCCGGACGTCAGGGGGAGGCGCTCGGTGATTTGAACGAATCCGAAGCTGTGGTGCTTAGACTGATTACCAGTGGCCGAAACGAGTATCGATCAACACGGGCGCACATTCGCACATTGCGCGGCACCGTGTTGGATGAACTGGGTCGCCACGCGGAGGCCCTTCAAGACTTCGACGACGCAATTCAAACGTTGGACGGTTTGGTGCGCGACGGCCGACATGACCTCGAACACCTGCTGGCTCTCGCCCACATGGATCGAGGTCAGACTTTCATCCGCACGAAGGAATGGCAGCGCTCAATAGCAGATTCGGACCGCGCCATCAACTTGTTTAGTCAGCTCGAAGGTGACTACCGGTCGTCCCACCTAGGCCGGCTGGGTCACACACTTCTTAACCGAGCCGAAGCTCGTCTGGCGTTGGGTGATAAGATTGGATCGAGAAGCGACAGAACCCAGGGCTTGGACTTGATCCGGTGACTGATACGCGAGGGGCGGTTGGACCTTCGCGTAATCGTGATGCGCAAGGTCGTGTCTGCGATCGAAATTCTGCTGGCACAAAACCCTGACGAAGTTGTTACCTTCTTGAATCGCACATTGGACGATTTCGGCCCGGAGCTCTGGGAGGCTAACTGGACCGAGGAACTCCAGGTAGAGGCTAAAGAACAGGTTCCAAGGATGAATCAC
>CAYIOH010000516.1:0-3291 GCA_964364975.1 uncultured Bifidobacteriaceae bacterium | reverse complement strand
GTAGATGCGCTTCACCGACAGAGCCATCTTGTAAGTCACCGTGCCCGCGACGACCATGCAATCGGATTGCCGCGGCGAGAAGCGCATGACTTCCATGCCGAAACGGGAAATGTCGTAGCGGCTGGCCCCCGTGCCCATCAACTCAATGGCGCAGCAGGCCAGGCCCATGGGCATCGGCCAGATGGAATTCTTGCGAAACCAATTGAGCGCGGCATCGAGGCGCGTGTGAACCACATCGCCCTCGATGCGCGAATCATACCCGAACTCAGTGGTGGTCTGCATGACTGGAGCGCACCTACGCGGTTGCCAGAATAGCGTAGGCGGCGACTCAACCAGCAGCAAGGGGATTCGTGATTCTTTTCATCGAAAGCCGAGTGGCCTCAAGTTGGACTGATTCTGAAATGAACTACTTCCTGACTCCGATATCACCTCCCAACCTCTACCAGAAAGGAGAAAAGTCTGGTGAGAGTTTCACAAAGCGAGACGCGCTGCTCCGCTCTCCGCCTCACAGAGATCGGAGGGCGACTTTCATTTTGCACTACGCTCTCCTGGTTCAGTCCAGTTTCGTCGGGAGCGGCACGTCCTCCCAACCTTGGCTGCCCAAGGCGATGTCGCGCTCGACGAATTCCCACACGACGACCTTTTTGCCTTCGAGAATTTCTGGATTGGTGCTCAACTTGCGCCGCACGTCGGTGGAGGCGCCGCCATCGCTCACAATCGCGTCCACGGGCGACTTCAATGCGAGGGCGAGGTGAGAAATAAAACCAGCCGAGCCGGGAAGCAGGCACTTGGTGCCCGACTCGTCTTTTTGTCCGGGAGCGGTGGTGGTTGGCGTGTCGCCGAGCGACTGCGGTTCGGGGAATTGGTAAATCCGACAGAAACTGTCCCCGAGAACGAGCACCGAAGTTCCCTGTCCGGGGTAGCGGTAAGTGCCGGGCCGATCCGAGGCGGTCGGTACCAACGGACCCGACGCGGGATCAAGCACCTGGTCGCATTCCACATTCTCCGGGCGGAAGGCTTCGCGCAGACCGGGAATCTGCATCATGTCGAGTATGTCTCCCCAACGTATGATTGAAACGCTTTGAGTTTGAAATTCCTTCGCCGCCTCCGGGGCGAGTTTGAGTTCGCGCAGTTGGGCGGCGACAACCTGCGCGGCGAGTTGCGCGCCTTTTGGTGTCCAGTGGGTGTCGCGCGCAAGGTAAAGCGGCGCATTCGATTTTCCTTCGCGCTCAGCGGATCGGGCAGAACTGAACGTCGCGAACAAATCCACCGTTGGAACACCCTCACGCCGCAGCGTCTCGATCAGTCTGCGCGTTGGCGATTGGAATTGCTGTTGTTTGCCGATTTCGCGTCGCGTGACCTGGTCAGGATACACGCTCGGTTTGCCGGGCACCGGAACGACGACGAGCGCGATGCCGCGTTCCTTGAGTTGGTCGCGGAATCGCAGAATGGCGCGTTCGACGCTCTCGCGGTGTGAGCGGTTCGGCACAGGCTCGACCCATTTTGAATCGCTCACGCCCGCTTCGAGACGGTCGGGGTCCACGAGGTAGCGGAGGTCTGGGCGATAGAAGAGCCATTGGTCGCGACCGAGCACCCCCTTCGCACCGGTGTCGCGCAGCGTCTTGAAAAGGAGCCACTGCATCTCGGGGCGGAGTTTTTGTTGAAACCACGATTTCTCTTCCAACGTGTGTTCGAACTGTCGCAGGTTCTTCGCGGTGGGCCGATAGCGGAAAACGTCGGTGAACTGCACCCGTTCGTGGCGCGCGAGTTCGAGGCAGGTCTGCGTGATGGGCACGGCGGCGATCACGGCCAAGAAGCCAATGACTAGAACCAGTTCACTTTTGCGGGTGGGATTCGGCATGGGATTAGAACTGGAAGTAAAGGAATGGGTTGAAGGCCTGCGAGAACATCACCAGCAGTGCGAACACGAACAGCGGCAGCAGCAGAACTGGCCGCGTCCAAGTCTGCGGCTTGAGCGACCACTCGTGCGCTTGGACGCGTTGGAAGACGAACACCGCGCAAAGCGCCATGACTACGAGGTGGAACGGCCCGTAGATGTCGGTTGCCAGCAACGCGGAGGCGCTGGCCGTGGGCGCGAGGCCGAACATCGCGCTGAAGTAGTGCATCGCGGCCGTCAGGTTATCCGCTCGGAACAGGACCCACGAGAAAAGCATGAGCACGAAGGTCAGGGCGATGCGCAGATTCAGCGGAAGCATTTGATAGACGCTCTGCTTGCCACGCCAACGTTCGCAGCCAAGCAGCAGGCCGTGATACGCGCCCCAAACGATAAAATTCCATTTCGCTCCGTGCCACAGTCCGCCCAGCAGCATCACGACCGCGAGGTTCACGTAAGTTCTCGTCGGGCCTTTGCGATTTCCGCCCAGCGGATAATAGAGGTAATCCCGCAGCACGCTCGACAGCGAGATGTGCCAGCGCCGCCACACGTCCGTGATGCTCTCGGCGCGGTAGGGCGCGTCGAAGTTTTTGAAAATTTCAAAGCCCAGCATCCGGCCCAACCCGACGGCCATGTCCGAATAGCCGCAGAAGTCGAAGTAAATTTGAAACGCGTAGGCGAGCACGCCCACCCAAGCATCGAGGACACACGGATTCGCGGCGATGAACACGGCGTCGGCGACGTGGCCGCATGGGTTGGCCAGCAGTATCTTTTTGGCAAAACCGAGAATGAAAAGGCACACGCCGGAGGCGAACCGGCGGACGGTATGTTCGCGAAAGGCCAGTTGGGCGGCGAGGGTTTTGTAGCGGATGATCGGGCCAGCCACGAGGTCCGGGAACAGCGATACAAACGCCGAGTAATCGGTGAAAGACTTTGCCGGCGTCGCGTGGCCGCGATACAAGTCAATGATGTAGGTCAGCGAGTGGAAGGTGTAGAACGAAATGCCGATGGGCAGCACGACCTGGAGCACGCGGAAGGGTTCGGCACCAACAATTGCGAGAAGCTGGTTCAGGGTTTCCGACGCAAACATGTAATATTTGAAGAAGCCAAGGAAGCTCAGGTTGGTCACCACGCAGGCGGCGACCGCGAGTTTCCGTTGTGCTCGGGTGGCGCCGGGTCGGGTGATGACTTTGCCCCAGATGAAGTCCATGACGGTCGTGAACATCATCAAGCAGACGAACCACGGTTGCCACCAGCCGTAGAAAAAGTAACTGGCAATCGTGACCCAGAAGTTGCGCCAGCGGTACGGCAGGTTGAAATAGACCAGCAGGAACAGCGGCAGGAAGTAGAAGACGAAAATGTGGGTGGTGAAGACCATGCGGCACGGTCAGTAAGTC
>CAYIOH010000515.1:0-3316 GCA_964364975.1 uncultured Bifidobacteriaceae bacterium | reverse complement strand
CCAGCGAAGTCCTCTTCCGCCTCTGCGCCAACACCGACCCGCAACGCGACAGCATTTTCACCAAAGGCCCGTCCGACGTGCTCGACCACGCCACTTCCGAGATTGCGATGGGATCGAAACTAGGAATAGATGCAACCAAGAAGCTGCCGGGTGAAGGGTTCAAACGCCCCTGGCCGCCGCTCATCAAGATGGATGAGGCCGTGCGGAGGAGAATCAACTCACTGTTTGGAAACGCACTTGATATGGGTGGCCACCCATGCGAATATGGGTCGCCATAACATGAAGACGACCATTGAAATCGCCGACGACCTGTTTGAGCGCGCCCAGCGTGTCGCGCGGAAGGAGAAGACCACTTTCCGCTCATTGACCGAGCAAGGGTTGCGACTGGTGTTGAAAGAGAAGCAAGGCAAACCCAAAGAGCTCCCGCCGTTGGTCACCGTGCGCGGCAGCGGATTGACTGATGAGTTCAAGAACGCCCCGTGGGAGAAATTCCGCGACGAAATCTACCGGGGACACGGCGCGTGATTGCGGTTGATTCCAACCTGCTGGTTTACTCGCACCGCGAGGACAGCGAATTCCACGCGACGGCAAAGGAGCTGGTTGATTCCTTGCGGCATCAGCCTGCGGCGTGGGCTATTCCGTGGCCGTGCATCCACGAATTCATCGGCATCGCCACGCACCCCGGTATCTTTAAGCCGGCGTCCAACCTGTCGGAAGCCTTGGGCTTTGTGGATTCGCTGTTCGCGTCGCCACAATTGCATCTGCTATCCGAAAGCCCCGGTTACTTTGAAAAACTGCGCGATATTGCCACGGCAGCACGACTGAAAGGGCCACGCATTCACGATGCGCGCATTGCCGCACTCTGTCTTCACCACGGCGTAAGTGAACTGTGGTCGGCAGATCGCGACTTCTCCGCCTTTCCGCAACTCCCGGTGCGCAACCCCTTGGTAAAGAAGTGAAGCCAGCCGACGTGCTCGACCACGCCACCAGCGAAATCGCCAGAGGCAGCAAACTCGGCATTGACGCGACGAAGAAATTGCCGGGCGAAAGTTTCAAACGCCCCTGGCCGCTGCTCATCAAGATGGATGCAGCGGTGAAGGCGAAGGTGGAAAGTAATTTCGGACTGGCGTAGTCTAGTTCTAGTCAAAATATGGATGCGACTGAACAGAAGACTGGGGCTTCAAATGATCTCAGGGAAGCTCTGGTAACGCAGAACAAGGAGGGCCTAGTTCTGTTGGCGAAGAAATTGCGACTTCGCCATGCTCGGAGATTGCAAAAGGACCAACTCATCGAGCAGATACTTCTTCTGCCAGCGGCTACTGTTCGGCGCGCTCTCAATATTACTTGGTGGGACAGGTGGCATAACCATATCTATGGCATCGCAACGATACTTGGGCTGATCCTCGCTGCCGTCGCGTTCCTCCCTCGAGGACCTGTGGGCCAAGCCGATCAGCAAAGTGATTACATTGAAGGCACGACGATAACGCATGCCGAGCTTAAGGCGTTCTTCCCATTTGGATATCTAGTGGTTTCTGCGAGGGATGGTCAATGGACTTACACACCGCCTCCGGGCGATTGGATGAAGTATCGTATTCCAGCGAATCTCATTAAGATTACTCCGGATTTCTTAAACCGAACCGTAAAATGGGAGATACCTGTATTTTCGTTTAATTCCGAGACGACGAGCATTCACATTCAAAGTGACGGCAGATTTCGCTTTGAGCCCACGTTCCCGATGAAGATGCGCACAGCTTTTGTGCCGATGTTTTACTTCAAAGGCGAGCCATCGCCGCATGTCGCGTGCTTGAGCGACAATCAGAGGCTTCCTGTATTTGTGTTGGGGTTTCGTATCCCTACCGGTGGTGTGGCTGAGGGAGTTCCCATGCCATAAACTTGCAGGATGATTTAGCATGATTCCTATTGGTCTTCGTCCAGATGCGTTACTATTCATCGTCCGGGAAAAATCCCCAAACCGCAACGCGGTTGCGGCCCACCCGTTCCCGCCCGCGCGCCTGACCTCGGCCACAACACCGTTGGCGTTGTTTCCATTTCCGAAGGCGCACCCACAACGCCTCGTTGCCCGTAGCGGCGGACGTCAGTCCGCTCAAACTTCCTCTTCTGGACGCACGACTTGGAGCGCTCGCAAGAGATTAAAGAATCATCCGACTCACGTCGTATGCTACGAGGGCAAGGCGTGCGGTATGGCCAGCATTTCCAAAGGAAGCGCCCATTTGAAGGCCAGCGCCGGGCACGGCCGGGAACCTATTTGCTCAAATCCCGGTAATACAATTTCTTGGCTTCGATCTTCATGCCGGGATTATGACCCTGAATGGCGAAGTGACCGGTTTTGAAATCGGCATCGTCATAGGTCATCACCGGCTTGTCATTGATCCAGAACTGAATGTGCGCGCCCTCGGCTCGGATGCGGTAACTAAACCATTCGCCGTCCTTGGTGAGCAGTTCGGTGGCTTTGCCGGTCGGCTTGCCGGGTTTCCACAACCATCCGGTATAGGCACTCTGGCTGTTACAAATCTGGGCTTCGTAGCCACGCGGGTAACCATCCACATTGTCGGCCGGCGGGTTGGCGCGAAAATACAACCCGCTGTTGGCCTTCGACCCCTGTTCGGTGATGCGGAACATGCCTTTGAACTCAAAATCCGAGCAGGGGGCGTCAGTATAAATGTGCCCCATCCCGCCCATGCCGACCAGAACGCCATCCTGGACTGACCAGGTCGCTTTGCCGCGAACGGTCCAGCCGGTGAGGTCTTTGCCGTTAAACAAAGAAATCCATTTCGATATGCCACCGCTGTTGACCGCGCAGCCGAGCAGCATCGCACCAACCAATAATGTGAGTGTTCTTTTCATTATGATTATCTTTCGTTGCCTCGCAATTTATGAAGTCGCCAAGAAATTGAAAGCATCAATTGCAGGTTGTGCGACAGCTTCCATTCCGGAACGGTTGCACTCAAGGTCGCAAACGGGTATCCGTGGCGGATGCGTGGTCGAACTTATTGTGATTCCTCTTCGAGTTAACTCCAGGCTGATGCTGGTGCTGGCGGCCGCTTTGATGCTCGGCCCATTGAGCGCCCCAGCGACCGGCGAAACCAGCAACCCCGGCACACCGTGGCCGGCGACGGATGCGCTCGGACGAAAGTTGCCCACGCCGGAAGAAGTCGGTCCGCCGCAGACGAATCGCTTCGTGGGCATTTTTTATTTCCAGTGGCTCGTGCCCGAGATGCCCATCCCCAAAAGCCCGAACTGGGACGGCCCGTATGATATTGGAAAAATTCTGGCGCGCGATCCCGACGCGCTGAAG
>CAYIOH010000514.1:0-3317 GCA_964364975.1 uncultured Bifidobacteriaceae bacterium | reverse complement strand
GCGTGCGCTCACCTACGCCGGCGAACACGGAAACACCGCCGTGCAGCTTGGCGATGTTGTTGATGAGTTCCATGATGATGACGGTCTTGCCGACGCCCGCGCCACCGAACGCGCCGACTTTGCCGCCCTTTAAGAACGGGCAGATCAGATCAATGACCTTGATGCCGGTGGTGAGGATTTGCGGGCTGGTGGTTTGATCCACAAGCGGCGGCGCGGCGCGATGAATTGGCAGATACTTGTCCGCCTTCACCGGGCCTTGTTCGTCCACGGCATTACCGGTCACGTCGAACACGCGGCCCATGACGGCTTCACCCACCGGCATTGAGATTGGCGCGCCCGTGTCGGTGATCTCCATGCCGCGTTTGAGGCCTTCGGTGCTACTCATGGCGACGGCGCGAATCCAGTTGTCGCCGAGGTGCTGTTGCACTTCGAGCGTCAGCTTGTTTTTGCCCGCCGCTCCGGGCGAGGTGAACTCGACTGTGAGCGCGTTGTAGATGGCCGGCACCTTGTCGGGGAATTCGATGTCCACGACCGGGCCGATGACTTGAACGATTTTGCCTTTATTCATGTTCTTAAAATTTTAGATTTGAAATTTCACATTTGAGATTGAGCCGCGCGCCTAGCCCAACGCCATCTGGGCGGTGGTGATTTCCAAAAGTTCCTTGGTGATGTTGGCCTGACGCAGCTTGTTGTATTCGAGCGTGAGGTCCTTGATGAGTTGCTTGGCGTTGTCGGTCGCGTTCTTCATCGCCACCATGCGCGAGCTGTGTTCGCTGGCCTTGGCTTCGAGCAGCACCTGGAACATGCGGAAGTTCAGGTAGTGCGGCAGCAACGCACCCAGCACCCGCTCCGCCGACGGCTCGAACAAGAATTCCGCGCCGCTCGCCTGCAATGCCGTTCCCAGGTCCTCACCGTGTTGATCCGAACTGACTCCGCGGATTTCGGCGATCGGCAGCAAGGAAAGCACTTCCGGCCGCTGCGACAGCGTGGAAATGAAGTTTGTGAACAGCACGTCCACCTGGTTGAATTCGCCCGCCAGAAAGTGATCCTGCGCAAACCGTGAAATGGCCCGCGCCTCGTCAAAATGGGGCGAGTCTTTGTAGCTGAACTCCGCCACCAGTTGCCGCCGCGCCCGCGCCACGAATTGGGCGGCCTTGCGCCCGGCCGTAATGAAAACCGTGGTGTCCTTGTCGTACTTGATCGCCTCCCGGAACAGCGTGCTGTTGAGCGCGCCGCACAACCCCTTGTCCGTGCCCACCACGATGAGGCAACGCTTCCCCCCCTCGCGCCGCTCCATCAGCGGATGGGAGAAATCGCCGCCGTGACCGGACAGCAGTTCGGCAAGCATGCGGTTCATGGTCGCGGCGTAGGGCCGGCCCACCAACGCAGCGAGCTGCGCCTTGCGCATCTTCGACGAAGCAACCATCTGCATGGCCTTCGTGATCTGCGCCGTATTCTTGACCGACTTGATGCGTCGGCGGATGTCGCGGGTGCTGGGCATGAAGCTAAATCGCGTTCCTCCGGCTCAACTTAACCACGCCAAATGAATCACTGGGTCGTGCGGCTACAAGCGCGCGGACGAATCGGACGGCGACTTCAGCGGCAATCGGACTTTTGAGAATGTTAGCCAGCATCAAAGATCCTTCGTCCGTGAAAGCCCAGACCGCCCGACTCCCGTTCCGCTCCAAACAAAGGGCTTCGCAGTCTGAAAGGCAAAAGGCAAAGTCCTTGGGAAACCTCTTGATTTGCCGGGCCACTCGTTGCCGCAGGTTCGTCACCGATACCCCGTAAACGGCTGCCAAGTCCACATCCAGCATGACGTTTTTGCTGCGAATCACAAAAATCGAACGGCGCAACTGTTGAGCCGCTTCGGCGAAAGCTTTTTGTTTCGGTGACATCTGAAAACCTAGGTCCGTGGCTTCTTACCGATACGTCTGCTTGAACTCCGTGACGGCGGCCTTCAATTCAGCGGCGATGGCGTCGCTGATGGCCTTTTCGTTGCGAATCTTCGTCAGCAGGTCGGCTTTGCGCGTGCCGAGAAAGTCGGTCATCTTCGCCTGGCAATCCTTCACCTTCTCGACCGCCACGTCGTCGAAGAAATTGTTCTGCACCGCCCACAACACTGCGGCCTGGATTTCCACCTGAATCGGGTTGAATTGCGGTTGCTTGAAAACTTCCACCACGCGTTTGCCGCGTTCGAGAATTCCTTGCGTCTTCGCGTCGAGGTCCGAGCCGAATTGGGCGAACGCCGCCAATTCACGGTATTGCGCAAGGTCGCCTTTGATACGACCGGCCACCTGCTTCATGGCCTTGATCTGCGCCGCCGAACCAACACGGCTTACGGACAAACCGACGGAAACTGCGGGACGAACGCCTTGATAAAACAAATCCGTTTCCAGATAAATCTGGCCGTCCGTGATCGAAATCACATTCGTGGGAATGTAAGCCGAAACGTCACCCGCCTGCGTCTCGATGATGGGAAGCGCGGTGAGCGAGCCGTTGCCATATTTCTCCCCGACGCGCGCCGAGCGTTCGAGCAAGCGGCTGTGGAGATAAAATACATCGCCGGGATAAGCTTCTCGACCAGACGGACGTTTCAGCACCAGCGAGACCTGGCGGTACGCAACGGCTTGCTTTGAGAGATCGTCGTAAATAATGAGCGCGTCCATGGCGTTGTCCATGAACCATTCACCCATCGCTGCGCCGGCGAAAGGAGCGAGATATTGGTTCGCGGCGGAATCCGACGCGGCAGCAACGACGACAATCGTGTCTGCGAGCGCGTCCGCTTTTTCCAACTCCGCGATGACGCGCGCGACATTCGACTGTTTCTGGCCGATGGCGACGTAGATGTTGTGCATCGGACGAAAACTCTTGTCGCCGGACGCGCGGCCCACCTTGTTGATGCGCGCCTGGTTGATCATCGTGTCCACGCCGATGGTCGTCTTGCCCGTCGAGCGGTCACCAATGATGAGTTCGCGCTGGCCTCGGCCAATCGGAATCATCGCGTCAATCGCCATGATGCCCGTCTGCACCGGCTGGCTCACGGACTTGCGCTTGATGATGCCGGGCGCGATTTTTTCCACCGGATAAAAAGCAGTTTCCTTGATCGGTCCTTTGCCATCCACCGGGCGACCGAGGCAATCCACCACGCGACCGAGCAAGCCCTTGCCGACCGGCACGGAGAGCAGCTTGCCCGTGGTCTTGACTTCGGAGCCTTCGTGAATGCCGAGATAATCACCGAGGATGATCGCGCCGACTTCGGTTTCTTCGAGGTTGAGCGCGAGGCCGGTAACGCCGTTGCCGAAGTCGAGCATCTC
>CAYIOH010000513.1:0-3324 GCA_964364975.1 uncultured Bifidobacteriaceae bacterium | reverse complement strand
GACTTTTTCGTAGGCGACCTTGCGCGCGTCCTCCTCGTTGAAGCCCGAAATCGCCTTGGCATAATTTTCCACCGTCACCCAGCCGGGCGCGATGGCGTTGACGCGAATACCCTTGTGCGCCAGTTCGACCGCCAGGGAGCGGGTGTAGGCGATAATCGCCCCCTTGGTACCGGCATAGACCGAATGTTCGGGCGCGCCGGAAACGCCGTGGATGGAAGCGATGTTGCAAACTGCCCCGCCACCATGTTTTAACATGTCTTCCGCCACGACCTGGGTGAGGAAGAACTGCGCGCGGATGTTCACGCTGTAAACCGTGTCGAACTGTTCAGGGGTCACCGTGAGAAAGGGCCGGTTGAAGGTGATGCCGGCGTTGTTCACGAGGCAATCCACGCCGCCGAGAAAGGCGATGGCCTTTTGGCCGAGGGATTGCGCCTGCGTCACGTCGTTGAAGTCCGCCTGGAACGCCTCAGCGCGCCGGCCCAAGGCTTGGATTTCCTGGACTGCCGAACGCGCACCGGCGTCATTGTGCGAGTAATGGAGCGCCACGTCCGCGCCTTGGCGGGCGAACTCCAGCGCGATTTCCCGGCCGATACCCGTGCCGGAGCCGGTTACCAACACTCGTTTGGAGCTCATTGATTGATTCATGCTCTGCTTGAAGTTGTCCCTTGTGTAGCATCTTTCAAGGCGCGAAAAACGTCGAACAATTCAGCTAAAATTACAGGCGGCACTTTGCGAAAGAGTTAACATCTACTGCAATCGAAACAACCAAATTATGAACTCCACCAAATTCACCTGCCCCGACAGCAGACGCGGCAGCAACAGGTCGCGCGTCCGGCGCAAACTGACCGGCGGCACCGTGGTCCAGTCAAGCTCGGCGGACAACCCGATGGCGGGCTGTTCGACAAGCTGGTCTTCGCTGTTGATGTCGGTGAAAGCCATTGGCGTCAGGGCAGCGACAGCCGTCCGGCCTTGCGTTCCGCCGCGAGGAAATCGCCGGGCGGCGACACCCGCAGCGAATAGAATCCCGACTGGAAGAACCGCCCGAAGTGTTGGCGATCCAACGTCAGCAGCACGTCGGCCCAGCCCGCCGCCGTGAAAAGCACCGGGCGATCCTTGCCCGGCGAAAAGACCGCTGGATAATCAAAACTGGTGAGATCACGCACGATCAACAGCTTTTGCGCCAGGGCCGGCCACTCCTGCGCCGCGAGCGGTGGAAAACGGTGAAGGTTCGCGGCGATTTCCCGCAAGACATGGTTGCTGGCCTGCAACTCCCAACCCATCGCCGGCGCTGCGTCGAAAATGGCGCGCGACGCGCCCGTCTTTTGGCCTGCCGCAGCCAGCGCCACGTTCGCGTCAATGAATAATTTCACGTCCCCTCGCGAAGGCGGCGCATGCTCGCCTCATCTTCCGCGAGCCAGCCCTGGATTTCTTCGTTGGAGAAAATGCGCGGCTCGGGCAACTCCGCTTCATTGACGGGAAGGATGCGGAGCAGGAAACGCAGCAACCGCTTCTGCTCCTCGGCGGGCAGTTTCACGGTCGCTTGCTCGATTTCCATTAACGTGCTCATACCCTGCATACTGCCAGCACCCGCAGTGTTTGGCAACCGCGCACTCACACCGCCATCTCCCCGCTCATCAGGCGCGGCAGCAGCAGGTCGCGCGCGGCGAACGCCTCTTTGAAGAGCCGGTCTTCGCTGTTGATGCCGGTGATCACAAGGCTTGGCCTCTACATAACTGAGAATCGGTGGGCTTGATTCTCAAAGGCAACTATTCCGCCATCCTGCGACACCTTGATTCCCAAACCGAGCTTGCTCAGTTCCTTGGCTGCGGCCAGGCGACCACCTTCAGTGCTTCCTCCGGGAATCCTGATGATTGCACCAACTGCCAGGACCTTTCCGAGATGGTCCAGAACAGTCGCACCGTCGATGGCGAGCAGTTCTTGGCGGAGGCGCCGATCAAGTTCCTGAAAGGGCCGGCCATTGATCATGCGAGCAATGGCTTTCGCCTTGGTTGACGTGGGAGGCGAGAGCCAATCCTCCTTGGCAGTGACGACCGTTTCCCATTTGCGCTGGTTAATCCGCATCACCACCCCGATGCCTGCACCCGTGCGGGCGAAAGATGCGTCAAGAGCGCTCTCGTAGATGGCGCGTCGCACCATAAGACTCTCAGGTCTTCTCATTTGCGTGAGCACTGGTTTGTGTGTGAGAAAGTGCCAGCGACCTGCTCGACGCGTGAAAGTGAGTTCGCGATTCTTGAAAACCATGATTTCTCCAGACCTGTTCAAGACCAACGCCAACTTCGTATCCCTCGCCCAGTCAGCGACCGCTGACAGCCGATGAGGCGCGAAGGAGGGCTGCCTTTCGGGCAGAGGGAGGCATTCATGTCCTATGACAGTCCCGGAGAGGTCACACGTGACTAATGAGTCAAACCCGTTGGATATCACGGCGCTGAATTTCTCGACGCAGAATTCTGCAAACGAGACGGCTCCTGGTTTGGCGTCGGGGACGAAGCCCAACGACGCGGGGATCGGTTTGCCCTCGTACTGGCAGCCGCCCCACTCAGACAGTTGGTCAATGGCTGTCAGTAAAGCATCCTCTTGGGCAACGGACTGCGAGAGTGCCTTGGCGACCACGCGGCGCGGAAAGGAGGCATGTAGATCGGCGTGATACCACGAGCTGAGGCCCTCTTTCATGCCCCGCACGATCTCAACGAAAGCGCCAATGACATCGAGCACTTGCACTCCTTTAAGGTCAAGGGGGTAAAAGGGTTGGCTGCGTGTCAGCACAAGTCGGTAGCGATCGTCCTTCTCTGCCTTGAACGCTATCTTGGTGTTATGGATCACGGCGGCGCAATCCTCGCGTCCAGTTGAAGGGATGGCTGACTCTTCGAGCGCTGCGCCGGAGAAAAGGGGCAAAAGGTAATCCGAGGCGAGTTTCCGCAGGTGGGCTTCTTCCATAAATTCTCAAATTTTGATCTTCCCGCTCATCAGGCGCGGCAGCAACAGGTCGCGCGGCCAGCGGCGGTTTTGGATTTTGGCGCGGAATTGGTCAGTGGCATCCCAAAGGCGTTTTTCGAGCGCGTCGTTGTCCATGTCCTTTTCCGATGTCGCGATCCAGTGCATGGCCTTGGCGGGAGACTATTTCAAACCGTTGCATAGGCAACACCGGAAATGGCAATTCAACCCGAAAACCGGAGCAGAGAACCACGGATGACGCGGATGGCACGGATAAGGAGAGACATGGAGCGGAATCTCTCGGGAGTGATTCATTCCAGCGGCTGCGGTTGGAAACCCGTTCCCATCCGTGTCATCCGTGAAATCCGTGGT
>CAYIOH010000512.1:0-3346 GCA_964364975.1 uncultured Bifidobacteriaceae bacterium | reverse complement strand
CCGACCTATCGGACGCGGCTTGGCACCGAGAAGTCCATCCTGGTCAAGCCTGCGGAAGCGGCGGAGGACGGCGACTTGCTTTTTCGGGTGGCGGACTTTTATCACCAGACTTTTTGGAACGATCCGAGGGCGATGCGTTACCTGGAGGAGCGGCGCTGCTTTCATCCGGAGGCGGCGAAAAAGTTCCGGATCGGATACGCCAACCGGACGGTGGGCTATCGGCTTCCGAAAGGGACGGTGGAGGGGCGCAAGCTGCGGGAGCAGTTGCAGAAGATCGGCATTTACGGGTCCAAAGGTCATGAGCACTTCAACGGCTGCGTGGTTTTTCCGGTCTTTGACGAGCGGGGGCGGGTGGGGGAAATTTACGGTCGGCGGATCACCAAGCCGGTGCGCGAGGCCAACCCTCATCTTTACCTGGCCGGGCCGCACGCCGGCGTGTGGAACGCCGTCGAGTTGAAAATCTCGCGGACGTGGCTCTTGTGCGAGGCGGCGATTGACGCGCTGTCGCTGTGGGCGCATGGCTTTCGCAATGTGACGTGGAGCTACGGGACCAACGGTTTTACCGGAGATCATTGGGCGCTGGTGAAGGCGGTGCGGCCGGAGCGGATCATCCTTTGCCATGACAACGACGAGGCTGGCAACAAAGCGGCCAATGAACTCGCCCAACAGTTGGAGCCGTTGGGCATCGAGGCATGGAGGGTGGAATTGAAGCCGCACAGCGACATCAACGACCTGGTGCGGCGTGAGAAGGACGGCAAGGGCGCGCTTGCTTCCCTTTTAGCGGCGGCGAGGCGGTTGTTGCCGGCGGCAGCGCCGCGCTCGATCTCCGCCGCTCAACCTCTGAGCGAGGCGGCTTCCTCCTTCGTCCCGCAAGACGGGACTACGGCGGACAAGAAAGAAAAAACGAATCCTGAAAATCCTGTGAATCCCGTCCCAAACTCTGCTTCCGCTGCTTCCGAGTTCCGCGTCAGCGAGGACGGCAAGCAAGCGGAATGGAGTTGCGGCGAGCGTTGCTGGCGGGTGCGGGGGCTGGAGAACAACACGAGCTTTGACCATTTGAAACTCAATCTGCGGCTTTTCTTCCGCAACCGCTTTCACCTGGACACGTTTGATCTTTACAACGCGCGGGCCCGGGCGGCTTTCATCGCGGCGGCCAACGAAGTGACGGGGGCGGAGAAGGCCAAGCTCGAAAGTGATCTTGCCGGGCTATTGGAACACCTGGAGCGTCATCAAGAGCAGGCCATTCTTTTGCGGATGAAACCCATTGTGGTCGTTGCTCCGGTGATGACGCCCGATGAGGAGGCGCAAGCGTTGGCCTTGCTGCGGGAGCCGAAACTTTTCGAGCGCATCCTGGCCGACTTCCAGACGGCGGGCACGGTGGGGGAAGAGAGCAACAAATTGATCGGTTATCTCATCGCGGTGAGCCGCAAGCTCGACAAGCCGCTTTCCGGGATGATCGTGGCGCGGAGCGCCGCCGGAAAATCGGCGTTGCTCAACGCGATCCTGGACTTTGTTCCGGAAGAAGAAAAACAGGTCGTCACTTCGATGACGGCCCAGGCTCTTTATTATCTGCCGCAAGACGGCCTCAAGCACAAGGTGCTGGCCGTCGTTGAAGACGAAGGCGGACAAAACGCGAGCTATCCTTTGAAAATCCTCCAGAGCGAAAAGAAGCTCATCCTGGCCGTCACGGTGAAAGACCCGGACGGCGGCATGCCAAAAACGGAATTGAAAACGGTGGACGGTCCGGTGGCGCAGTTCATGACCTCGACGCAACCGGAGATTGATTACGAGATTGGCAATCGGCATCTGATGCTTTCGGTGGATGAAGACCGCGAGCAGACGCGCCGGATCCACGCGGCGCAGCGCGAGGCGGAGACGCTCAAGGGGATGTTGCTCTCTCTGGATCGGGAGCGGGTCTTGCGAATCCATCACAACGCGCAGCGGCTTTTGCGTCCGCTGCGGGTAATCAATCCCTTTGCCGAACGGCTGACTTTTCCGGATGATCGGCTGCGGCTGCGCCGCGACCAGGAGAAATATCTTGGCCTTATCCGGGTCATCGCCTTTTTGCGGCAATATCAAAAGCCGGTTCATTCCTGCGAGCATCGGGGCAAAACCGTTCAGCACATTGAAGTGGACCTGGAGGACATTCGGCTGGCGCACTCCCTTGCGCTCAAGGTGCTGGGTCGTTCGCTCGATGAACTTTCGCCGCCCACGCGCTCTTTTCTTCTGGCGGTGCACGGAATCGCAAGCGAATTGGAAAAGGAGCGCCGCATGGCGAGGGAAAAGCTGCGGTTGACCGCGCGTGAAATCCGGGAAAAGACGCGGTGGAGCGTCAGCCAGGTGCGGGAGCATCTTGCCAAGCTGGTGGAGCTTGAATACATGATTTGCCATCGGTTGCCGGGGACGGGGATGCGTTACGCTTACGAGCTGGTCTATGACGGCCAGGGACAGAACGGGGAAGCGTTCTTGAATGGCCTGGTGGAGCCGAGCGCCCTCTACGATGAGCGGCAAACGGACAAAGCCGCCTGAAAACGGCAGAGAAACGGCAGAGAAACGGCAGGAAAACGGTCGAGAAACGGCGCGGCTTTTTCCTTTGAAACCCTCTTATCTTTAGTTGCTTAGCCGCTCTTTTTAGCCGCTGAAACGCCAACGCAACGAAAAGGATCAAGCGGATGAAGTTTGAAAAAAATCGTAGTCGTAAGGAGGACTGCTAAAAAAATGAACATGACCCTTTTGGCCAACGAGCCTTGCAAGGTGATCTCCGGGGAAGACCCGCAAGGCATCCTTTATCTCACCGGCCGCTATCTGGAACACTTGCGCGTGCGCCACTATTCGCAACGGACGATCTATCGCCACAGTTGGGAGTTGACCTGGTTCCGCCGCTTCTGCGAGGCGTTGGGCATCACCCAGGCCCGGCAGGTGACCCGCGCGGTGATCCTCAATTACCAGAGCCATCTCTTTCACTATCGCAAGGGCGACGGCACGCCCCTGACGGTGGGCACGCAAAAAGCCTGGCTCGGAGCGCTGGCCGCGTGGTTCAGTTTTTTAACGCGCGAAGGGTTGATCCTCTACAATCCGGCTTCCGATCTGGACATGCCGCGCAAGCAATATCGTCTGCCCAAAGTGATTTTGAGCCACGCGGAAGTGGAGGCGATCATGAGCGTGCCCGACCTGAGCACGCCCATGGGAATCCGCGATCGGGCGATCCTGGAAACGCTTTACTCGACCGGAATCCGGCGCATGGAGTTGTGTCAACTGGACGTGCGCCACGTGGACCTTCAAATGCAACTGGCGCACATCGAGCATGGCAAGGGAAACAAGCCGCGTTTCGTGCCCATTGGCGAGA
>CAYIOH010000511.1:0-3352 GCA_964364975.1 uncultured Bifidobacteriaceae bacterium | reverse complement strand
CCACGTCGCCACCCATGCACAGCAGGAGGGCGTCGAGCGCGTGGCAACCAGCCGACAGCAGCGAACTGCCGCCCGCGTTCTTTTTCACGTTCCAACGGAACTGTCCGTACCACGGGCCGATGCCGTGGTAGTAGTCCACCTCGCCGTAGTGGATTTTACCCAGCACGCCGGAATCAATCACGGCTTTGGTGGTGATGAACTGGCTGGAGAAGCGCACTTCAAAACAAACACAGGTCTTGACCTTGGCTTGCTTCACAGCCTTCTGCAACGGGCGCAAGTCTTTCACCGACAGGCAGAGCGGCTTTTCGAGAATAAGATGTTTCCCGGCCCTGGCGGCTTTGATGGCTTGGGCCGCGTGCTGGGCCGGGTAGCTGCAAATCGAAACGGCGTGAATGTTCGGGTTCGCGAGCATTGCGTCCAGTTTGTTGTACACCTTGATGTCGCTGCCGTATTGGCTGCTGAGTTCGGCGGCGTCCAGCGCGCGGGAGGAACACACGGCGGTCACCTGGCCAAGCGTGGTGGCGTTGATGGCGGGGATGTGGGCGGTCGCCGCCCAACCGTAACCGATGATGCCGACGTTGAATTTCTTCATGGTGCGAATCAATCTTTTGATCTTGTGCTGGGCGTCATGCCACAGACTTTGCGTGAAGTTGTCAAAAGAAAATGTGCGAGGCGCACGCCCATCGAACGATTTCAAGCTCCGCTTCGTTCGTGCGCCAAGGTGTCAGTCGGCGACGGCGGGCGGGCGCTTCTGATTTGCCGGCTGGCTACTTCTTTTCCTTGTCCGGCTGGGCCTGCGGCTGCTTCTGCAACTTCTCCACGTCCTCGGACTTGATGGTTTCAATCTTGGCGCCCTTCTTCATTTCTTCGAGCGAGGGCACTTTGATGATGTCGCTGGTGAGCGGCGGATTGGAGGCGGCGACCGGCGGCTTGAAGGAAACCAGTTCCACGTCGAAGAGCAACGTGGCGTTGGGGCCGATTTTCGGCTGACGGCCCATCGGACCGTAGGCAAGGTCGGACGGGATGAACAATTTCCACTTCGCGCCGGCCTTCATGCGCGTGAGCGCCTCGGTCCAGCCGCGGATGACGCCATTGGCGGCAAAGGTGGCGGGCTGGTTCGTGGGCGAATGGTCAAACTCTGTGCCGTCCAGAAGTGTGCCGCGATAATTCACGGTCACGGTGTCCTCCGGCTTGGGCGACGCGCCCTCGCCGTCGGTGAGGATGGTGTATTGCAGGCCATTGGTGAGCGTGATGACGCCCGGCTTGTTCTTGTTGGCGGCCAGGAATTCATCGCCCTCTTTGCGGTTTTTCTCGCCGAGTTGGCGTTGTTTTTCATGCTGCCTGGCCGCCGACTCCTGCTGATACTTCTTGAGAACTTCGAGCATCTCCTGTTCGCTCAACCGTGTGGCGCCGCCAGCCTGCGCGTCCTTGATGCCGCGCAACAACACGTCATAGTCCACATCGATGTCCATCCGCTTGAAAGTATTGCCGTAGGCCATGCCGATGGCGTAGCTGATCTTTTCCTTTTCGTCCTTGAAAGTCTTCGCGTCCTCGGCGCGCGCGGCGGTCGCGGCAACCAAGCCAAGTAAAACCATCATTGCAGTCGTTTTCGTTTTCATGTTCATGGGTGGGAATATCGGCAATCGGCGCGTGGATTACAACTCGTTTTTGGCGTCGTTTTTGGCGTTGGCGGGTCACCGGATTTTCAGTTCGCGCTGGATGTCGAACTTCTCAATGCGTTTGCGCAGCGTGGCGCGCGTGATGCCGAGCAGTTTCGCGGCCTGGACTTGGTTATCGCCCGATTCTTTGAGCGCCTGAATGACCAGTTCCCGCTCCACGGCAGGGATGATTTTCAACTTGGGATCGCGCCGCGCCCACTGGAACAACTGGCGCGCGAGCGCCGCCGCGTCGTTCACCGCAACATCGCTGGCCGCCGACGGCATTAGCGCGCCAGCACCAGGCTGTCCCGTGACTTCCGGCGGCAAATCGCCGGTCAAAATCGCGTCACCCTTGGCCATGACGTGGGCGCGGCGGATGGCGTTCTCCAGTTCCCGCACGTTGCCGGGCCAATGGTATTTCTCCAGCGTCTTGATGGCGTTAATGGCAACGGACTTGGGCGCGCGCTGGTGATCGCGGGCAAACTTCTTCAGGAAATAATTCACCAGCAGCGGAATGTCTTCGCGCCGCTCGCGCAGCGGTGGAATGTGGATTCGCACCACGTTCAGGCGATAAAACAAATCCTCGCGGAACTGTCGCGCGGCGACGGCCTGCTCCAGCGGTTTGTTCGTGGCGGCAATGACCCGCACGTCCGCTTTGATTGGCTGGTTGCCTCCCACATGCTCGAACGTTCCCGATTGCAGCACGCGCAAAATCTTTGTCTGCGTCGCGGGCGTCATGTCCCCGATTTCGTCGAGGAAAATGGTGCCCTTGTTGCATTGCTCGAATTTGCCAACGCGCTGCATGGTGGCGCCGGTGAACGCGCCGCGTTCGTGACCGAACAATTCGCTTTCGAGCAGTTGCTCCGGAATCGCGCCGCAGTTCACCGCGAGGAACGGCTGTTGACTGCGGTTGCTGTGGTGATAGATCGCCCGCGCGACGAGTTCCTTGCCCGTGCCACTTTCGCCGGTGATGAGCGCGGTGGCGTCGGATGCGGCGAGTTGGCCGATGACTTTGAACACCTGTTGCATCCCCTCGCTGCGCCCCACGATGCCGAGATCGTAATCCTCCGATTCGAGCAGCGGCTGATACGACACAACCTGCTTCATGTCGCGCGCGGCCTTGAGTGCGTTGCCGAGCACTTCCTTGAGCTTGGGCACGTCAAACGGCTTGAGCAGGTAATCGTACGCACCGAGCTTCATCGCCTCGATGGCCATCTGCGTTGTGCCGTAAGCCGTCATGAGGATGACGAGGAGCTTGGTGTCCATCTGCCGGATGCGGCGCAGGGTTTCGAGGCCGCTCATGCCGCCCATGCGAATGTCCATGAGCACGAGGTCGGGCTTGAATTTGGGAATCAGCTTGAGCGCTTCCTCGCCGCTGGACGCGGTGGTGATCTCGATCTCTGGCGAATCAAAGATGCGCCGGAACGAGTATTGCACGTCCGCCTCGTCGTCAATTAGCAGCAGTTTGCTCATCATCGCCTGAAATCAACCAGCGCGTAACATAGCGAATTCGCACGGCAGGGACAGGGAATTTTGAAAGACGAAGCACACCCGTCTTCCAACCAATGAGAGAGGATCGGGTCGAGAAAAAATCGGTTACTTTCCCACAGGCGCGGAGGGAAGATAAATCGTGAAGGTTGTCCCTTCGCCCACGCGCGTTTGAACGTGCAGTGCGCCGCCGCCTTCCTTGATGA
>CAYIOH010000510.1:0-3355 GCA_964364975.1 uncultured Bifidobacteriaceae bacterium | reverse complement strand
CGAGCGTGGCGAGTGAACAACAAAACGTCAGGAGACTGGTTTTCACATTCATGATGTTGGGGGTTAGTTTGGGTTGGAGGGATTCTCTGGTTTGGTCGCGGGTGCGTTTCGTTTCGCTTGCCGAAGCGCCACGAAGATTACGACGGCAACCGCCGCGCCCAGCGCGACCATGCCGCTCTTGCCGTTCGCCGGGCCGCAATCCGGCCCGCAGTTTGGCGACGCGGGATCACATGCCGCAAGCGCCGGGGCGCCGAACGTCACTTTGCGCGATTGCGAATCGAGTTGCGCTAGTTGGGGTTTTCCGTCGCGCAGGAAATTCACCTGTGAGAGATGCGAACTGCTCGTGATGTCTTGCAGCGTGGATTCCAACGTGAGCGCAGCCCGCGACGCGGCCACAGGGTAATGCGCCCGCAGCGTCGCGTGATGAGTGTCGGCATCGGGAGCAATGCCGGCGGTCTCGGCGACCGCCGGCTTTCCGTCTGCGGAAAGCGTGAGGTGGTCGAGAATTTGGCGCGTGAGTTTTTCCTGCGCTGAAATGAGTTCCTCGGGATCGAGCCGCCCGTTCTTGTTGGTATCAAACTCCGAGAAGCTCGCGAGTTCAAACGGATTGAAACTGAGTTCCAAGTGAACGTAGTCCTGGTCCGTGACCACGAAGACGTAGCTGATGGGCAACGTGTGGGCCGGCGCGCGCAGGCCGAATAACGCCAGCATGCCTGCCGCGAGCGCTGCTCCCAAGAGTCTGAATCTGTCCACAGTTTTACCCCGGTTTCGTTTCCCGTTGACCCGACCGCCTAGGCCGGGCCACCGCCGCCGGCAACTTCATAAACCCGCTCCCGTTACGAAGCCAGCGTGAATTTTGGAAAATCACCTGTGGAAAAACGCTTGCGCTTAGTGGACGCCCCGATTTCAAATAGCCCCGCTCAGATGAGCGCGGGTTTCACAACGGCGGTCAGACCGGAACCGGGCGAACTGATTTTCATTCGACCGGTTTCGCACCCAGCCTGTGGCCCATTGGTATCTACACAAGTCAAGGGATGGCCGATCTGCTGGACTTTTCTCCCTCTCCTCCTGACGCAGGAAGGAGGAGAGGGTTGGGGAGAGGAGGCGCGTTTTTGTTTGGATTCCCCTCTCGGTCCTCTCCCCACTCGTGCCTCGTGGGGGAGGAAGAACCACAGCGCCGTTTTCCGTTTTGTGTAGATACTAATGGCCACTGGCCCCTGAACCAATGACTTCACGCGATCGCATCCTTGCCACGCTGGACCATCACGAGCCTGACCGCATGCCGATTGATCTCTCGGGCCATCGCTCGTCCGGCATCATGGCCATGGCCTACGCGCGGTTGCGCGACCATCTCGGGCTGCCAAAAAAAACGATCCGCGTCTATGACCCGGTCCAGCAACTCGCCATCGTGGATGACGACGTGCTCCAGCGTTTCCGCGTGGATACGATTGAACTGGGCCGCGCGTTTGCGCTGGAGGACAAGTGGTGGGCGGATTGGACGCTGCCGGATGGGACGCCATGCCAAATGCCAGTTTGGGCGCTGCCGGAACGGGTCAATGGCGAATGGGTGATCCGTTCGCAGAAGACTGGCCGCGTCATCGCCAAGATGCCGGACGGCTGCCTTTATTTCGAACAAACGCACTGGCCCTTCGCGGAGGCAGACGACCTGAACCGGTTGCGGGAGGAGTTGTCCGAAAGCATGTGGACGGCCATCGCCTCGCCGCCCGGGCCGATCATCTCCGGGCCGGATGGCGTGAAGCTCTTTCGCGAAGGCGCGCAACGGCTCCGCCGGCAGACCGATCGCGCGATCATCGGCTTGTTCGGCGGCAATTTGCTGGAGATGGGCCAGTTTCTTTACCGCAACGACAATTTCTTCCTGCTGCTGGCCGGCGATCCGTCGCGCGCCCACGAGTTCCTGGATCGCGTCACGGAAATGCATCTGGCCAACTTGGAGCGATTCCTCGGCGCGGTGGGCGAGTCCATTGACGTTATTCTGTTTGGCGACGACCTCGGGATGCAAAGCGGTCCGCAGGTTTCGCCGCGCATGTATCGCGAGTTCTTTTTCCCGCGCGAGCAACGCATGTGGGCACGCGCGAAGCAACTCGCCCCGCACATCAAGATCATGCTGCACTGCTGCGGCGGCGTGCGCGAATTGCTGCCCGGCCTGATTGAGGCGGGCCTGGATGCGATCAACCCCGTGCAAATCACCTGTCGCGGCATGGACGCCGCCGGGTTGAAGAAAGATTTTGGGCAACACCTCACGTTCTGGGGCGGCGGTTGCGACACGCGCGAGATCGTGAGCAAAGGCACGCCCGCGCAGGTCCGCGAACACGTGCGCCGGCAAATGGACATCTGGCGACCCGGCGGCGGCTACGTCTTCCAGCAGGTCCACAACCTCATGGCCGATGTGCCGCCCGCGAACATTGTGGCGATGTTCGACGCCGTGCGGTGATTTGGATTTGAATCAGAAACACAGAATCAGAAAACACAGACTTTGCAAATGGTCGGTTGTTGGTTATCTTGCCTCTATGAGCGCGGTTGAAATTCTGGCCGAACTGCCCAAGCTGACCAGCGAAGAGCGATCTGTGGTGCGGCGACGGCTGCGCGAACTCGAGGCGCGGGACGAACTGCAATTCCTCCACGAGTCCGCCGAAGCGATGTTCCAAGATCTGGACAAACACGAAGCCGACCATGCCCGCCGCAAAGCCCGGTGAAATCTGGATTGTGGACCTGGGCATGGTTGCCAAAGTCCGTCCCTGTCTGATTCTGACACCGCAACCGCGCGGCGATGACCTGGAAGTTTTCACCGTTGTCGCTCACACCACCGCCGTTCGCGTCACCCGTTGGGAAGTTCCGATTCCGAAACCCTACCTTGATGAAGAAGGCGCGTTTGACGTGCAACGAATCGCCACAGTTGCGAGCGTGAAACTGGAACGCAAACTGGGTGAACTCACCGGCGCAGAACTGGATTCAATCCTTGACCGTTTGGCAGAACGGTTCGGCATCTGAAGCCCGCATTTTTTCCTCCGACAATCGTACGAGCGGAAACCTAATGCGATTCCACAGCGTTAATGCTTTGCGTCAAATCCGGCGGCGGCTACATCTTCCAGCAGGTCCACAACCTCATGGCCGACGTGCCGCCCGCGAACATCGTTGCCATGTTCGATGCGGTGCGGTGATTTGAACTCACTGCCTCGCGCAAATGGAACTCTGACCGCACGTAAAATGGCAACCAAAGCGAGCTGATGCGTGCGTCTCATACCAACTTCCATTAAATATCGATGGAATTGGCAGTGGCTGGTAGGGCGCGTCACTCCGTGCGCGCCGGGGCACGACCTCGCAACGAGCGGCGCGC
>CAYIOH010000509.1:0-3359 GCA_964364975.1 uncultured Bifidobacteriaceae bacterium | reverse complement strand
GTTTCCGGTAAAGCATGGAAGCCTTGCTCTACCTGCTCGCTCGGTCACTGGTGGCGTTACTCCAGGCCCTGCCGCTGAACATCGTCGCGCGCCTCGGTCGCGCCGGTGGCGCGTTGGCCTACCGGCTCGACGCGCGGCATCGCCGTGTGGCGTTGCGAAACCTTGCGCTCTGCTTCGGGCGGGAAATAACTCCGGCGGAAATCCGCGCGCTGGCGAAGGAAAATTTCTGCCGGCTCGGCGAAAATTATGCTTGTGCCGTCAAGACGGCGGCAATGACGCCAGGAGCCATGCGCCCGCACTTTGAATTTACCGGTGCGGAAAAAATCCTGCCGCATCAGCCGGATCAAGGCCCGCAAAGTCGCATCGTGGCCATCGGGCATTTCGGCAATTTTGAACTCTACGCCCGGTTCGGCCAGTTTGTGCCCGTGTTCAAATGCGCCACCACCTACCGCGGCTTGCGCCAGCCCTCGCTCAATCGCCTGCTGCAACAGTTGCGCGAACGTTCGGGCTGCCGGTTCTTCGAGCGGCGCACGGAAGCGGAGGCGTTGAAAGCCTGCATGTCCAGCACCGGGCTGCTGCTCGGTTTGCTGTCCGACCAGCGCGCAGCGGGCGGCCTGCGCCTGCCCTTTCTCGGTCACGAATGTTCCACCTCGGCTGCGCCCGCCGTATTCGCGTTGCGATATCGTTGCCCGCTGCACACCGCGATTTGCTACCGCGTCGCGCCGGCCCGCTGGCGCGTCGAACTGGGCGAAGAAATCCCGACGCGCGAAAACGGCCAGCCGCGGTCGGGAAAAGAAATCATGGCCGATGTGAACCGCGCCTTTGAAATCGCCGTGCGCCGCGACCCGGCGAACTGGTTCTGGGTGCATGACCGCTGGAAGCGATCGAAAGCCGAAGCCGAAAATGCGAAATCCGAGAACTCGAGTCCCCAGTCCACCGTTACGGGGGAGGCGTTGGCGGCGAGGATGGAGGATGGAGGATAGAGGATGGAAAGCGCCACAATACAGAGCCATTCTCCATCGTTCATCCTCCATCCTCGCCGCATTTTGGTGCGTGGCGTGAACTGGCTGGGCGATGCAGTGATGACCACGCCGGCGTTGTTGCGACTGCGCGAGCGGTTCCCGAAAGCCCACGTCGCACTGCTTTCGCCTCGAAAATTGCACGACGTGTGGCGGCAGCACCCGGCGATCGACGAGGTCATCGCGATTGAGGCGGGCGAGGGTTTGTTTTCCATTGGCCGCAAGCTGCGCGAAAAGCAATTCGACCTCGCGCTCGTGCTGCCGAATTCGCCGCGCGCCGCGCTCGAAGTCTGGCTCGCGAAGATTCCGCAGCGTATGGGTTATGCGCGGCCTTGGCGGAATTGGTTTCTCACCCAGGCCATTCCCGCGCGCCCCGGCCACGCACAAATGCACAAACGCTCGGTGGCGGAAATAAAAAAACTCGTTGCCGGGAATTCAGAATCCAGAACCCAGAATTCGGAATTTTCCAATTCCGCGCACCAAATCCGCGAGTATCTGCACTTGGCCGCCGCGCTTGGCGCAAATCCTGAGCCGTTGCCGCCGCAGTTGGTCGTGACGCGGGAAGAAATCGAAGAGACGGAGAAAAAATTTGGGCTGGAGAAAATTGCAAGGCCAATCCTTGGTTTGAATCCCGGCGCGGAATATGGCCCGGCCAAACGCTGGCTTGCCGACCGCTTCATCGCCGCCGCGCGGGGGATTCAGCAACGCACGAACTGCGCCTGGCTTATTCTTGGCGGCCAAGGCGACGTGGCGCTCGCCCGGCAAATTGTTTCCACACTTCATCCTTCATCCTTCATCCTTCATAATTTCGCGGGTCGGACCTCGCTCCGCGAGTTGATGGCCCTGCTAAAATCCTGCCGAGTCCTCCTGACCAACGACAGCGGACCCATGCACGTCGCTGCCGCTCTCGGCACACCGGTCGTCGTTCCCTTTGGCAGCACGTCGCCGGAATTGACCGGGCCGGGACTGCCGGGCGACCCGCGCCATCGTCTCCTGAAATCCGATGCGCCGTGCGCGCCGTGTTTTCTGCGCGAATGCCCGATTGATTTTCGTTGCATGACCGGCATCGGCGTCGAGCGGGTGGTGGAGGCGGTCGTTGAAACGTTGAAGCGTTAAAGAGGCGCAGAAAGGTTACGGTTCAACGGTTTAACGCATTAACATTTCAACGAACTCAGTCCGCTTGCTTTCACCGTCCCACTGCGAAATACTTTGCCCGTGGAACCAACCGTCACGCAACTCACGGAAAAGCTGGTCGCCTCCTACGCGCAGGTGGGCGGCATCAACCATCTCGACGGCAAGAATCTTCCGTCCCGACGGGTGGTCACGGCGCTCACGAGCGATTTACTGAGGCTGCTGTTCCCCGGATTCTTCGACGACAAACTCATTCACTCGTCCGAGATCAAGGTCGAAACCGCGGCGTTGCTGGACGCGCTGCTCGGCCCGCTCGAAGACGAAATCAACAAGGCCCTCGAATACAATCCGCCGCCGGAATACTCGAAGAAGCGCCTGCGTTCGGCCGCCCACGCCTTGACGTTGGAATTCCTGGGTAGCCTGCCGCGCGTCCGCGAATTGTTGCAAACGGACATCGAGGCCGCTTTCAACGGTGACCCCGCCGCCTTGAGCAAGGACGAGGTCATCGTGGCGTATCCGTTTGTCGAAGCGGTCGCGGTGCAACGGCTCGCGCATGAGTTGTATCTGAAAAACATTCCGCTTCTCCCGCGCATCATGACCGAGTGGGCGCATAGCCGCACCGGCATGGACCTGCACGCGGGCGCGCAAATCGGCACGCACTTTTTCGTGGACCACTGCACCGGCACGGTCGTGGGCGAAACCACGATCATCGGCGATCATGTGAAGATGTATCAAGGCGTGGGCTTGGTGGCGAAGTCGCTCGCCGCCGGGCAGCAATTGCGCGGGCAAAAGCGCCATCCCACCATCGAAGACCATGTGACGATTTACGCCGGGGCGACCATCATGGGCGGCGACACGACCGTGGGCGAAGGCAGCACCATCGGCGCGAACGTGTTTCTCACCGCGAGCGTCCCGCCGCACTCACTGGTTGTGCAGGAAGACGCGAATGTGAAGGTGATGAGCAAGAAGGACCGCGAGAAGAAGGACGGGGATTTTCATATTTGAAAACCGCGATTGTGTTTTCCAGAAAAACTGGCGGGGATTCGCATTTTGAACTGGCTTATTTGGACGAATAATATTGTTTTTATTAAAGCCAAAACTAGGCTTTTTCTAACGCGATGCCTGATGCAATGTCCAAATACGACTCTTTAACCACACGCTCCCTGCGCGAACCACCGTTTTATTGTCAATACGCTAGTGGTGTCTGCG
>CAYIOH010000508.1:0-3364 GCA_964364975.1 uncultured Bifidobacteriaceae bacterium | reverse complement strand
GAAATTCGCAGGTCTGCTTTCGTAGCCCCATGGTAACAGCCACCGTTGCCAAAGCCAACCGTGCATGACGCCGTGCATGCATTGCGAGATAATATCACTGTTGGGCGCCATCACACACACAACAACTCAAGACGAAAGGAAACATAACCTATGGCAACCAAAATCGAATACAGCAACGACGACATCATCCGGATAGCAGAGGCACAGAGGAGTCTGATGCGTGCGGTCTGTGGAATTTTGGCAATCTGGGTTTCATGCTTTTTCGTTGGCCTGTTACATCTAGGTCCATTGCTCGTGATTCTTCTTCCACTGATGATGTTTTTAGCCGGGCTCCACACATTCACGTTAGACAAGGCAATGAAAAGCTCGGTGGCCAGTGCGGTAATTGGCGCGCTCCTGTCAGCACTACTGAGTTTTGGTTGTATCGGCTTGCTCGTTATGGGGATGGTCAGCTCCAGAGCCGGGAAGGTCCTGAAGGCGCGCGGACTTAATGGCGGTTTCATGGGCGTAAGCCAGGAGAACCTTGATAAATGGAAAGCCGCCAATCAGCTAGAATCGCTTGAAAGCAATGCAGAGCAAACCAAAGCAGTACTCAAGACATGCCCGTCCTGTGGGACTGAAAACAATCCCGAGGCCATAAGCTGCAAGTGCGGCCGGGCGCTGCCCGGCTAAAATGACGAATCACTGGCCCAACAAGCTCGCTCCAGCCAACAACCGCCGTCCCTTCCGTTTTCGGCTGCTGGGAGAAATTCGTCGCTCCGTGGCTTCGTCGGAGCTTGGGTCTCCGGCGTCTGTGGCTGAGCGAGAGAGTTAGCCGGCAATCGCGCGTTATGACAAATCCACAACCAATCAACCGGAAGCTGCTCATTGGCGGAGGAATTTTCGTGTTGCTCCTGATCTGCTACATCATCTATGAGCATGACCCGCACTTTTCAGTTTTCCCGTGGGCGATGCTTGGTATCGGGATTCTCGTTGCCCCATTCGCTATTCTTGGCGGCCTAGCAATGCGGCGCGACCGCAAGGCCGCCAAAGTCCAGAGGACGACAGCGACTGAGCCAGCTGCAAAGCTCCCCTACTGGGACAAGTTTTTTTCGTCGTTGGGAGGATGCGCCTTGGCGTTTGCATGTGTCATGCTCCCCGGTTTGGCACTTCTCGTGGGCATCGTCGGTCTCATCCGCTGCCGCGACCCTATCGCAAGGAGGCACGCCCGACAGATGACTATTGCTTCAGCCATATTGTTCGCTCTAGCGATTCTGCTGCTTGCCTTGGCTTTGTCAGGTGGCAGTCCACAAAGAATTCAGTGATGAAGTTGCTGGCTAACAAAATCGGTCGAGCGCTTAACCGCCGCCCCGCTTCTCTGCTCAACGCCGGGCGGCAATTCGAGAGTGTTTCGTACGCGCCACTGTCCCTCTCGGCGGCGGTCGCTCACCTCGGTTTCGGCGGCAGAACAGCGAAGTCCAACGTTCACTGGAGAACATCATGCAAAATGCAAAACTGGAAGAAGCAATTGGTTCGTTACCGTTCTCGTTAATAGAGATTAACAAGCCAGGGGACCTCGAAGGCAAGTTGCCTCAAATCCTCCATGCAGTCGGCACTGCGGCTGACGGAGAGGTCTCAGAGGCAGGGTTCAATATCCTAGTAAGAATATGCGACTCTTGGGGATTCCAATCCGTGTTGCACGGTAATGAGAACGCGGTTATAGCGACGCTCTCTAAACGGCTACGAGAGACAGGTGCGACGAGAGTGGGCTGCGGCCGGTCCCGACCTTTCGGTGATGTTGCAGTGGAGAAGATGCAGCTGGCTCGTGTCGGTAATCTTTGTCAGTTCTTGCTGGCCGATTCTTCAGGAGGTCCTGTTTTTGCGTTTGCTATTGCACCACGCGCTTTCACGTCACCGGGTGCTGTGAGCGAGTGGTGGCTTGCTGGCAATGGTTTGACCCATCTTCTGGCGAGCAGCCCGCCCAAAGGGCCAGCGGCTCCGCTAGACAGGAAGGAACAACGTGGTGACGCAACCTCTGCCCCTGCTGCAACTCCTCCTCGACGACCCTCCGGCATAACGTGGCCAGCCATTGGCTTGGCTCTTGGTATTGTCGCGGTCATTGCATCTCTCTATTGGACGGTGATGTTCCCAGAGACCACGTCAGTCAGCACGGAAGTGATCCCCGGCCTCGGAACTGCCACAAAATTCGAGCGAAACAGTCAGACGCCTCGATTCATCGCACTGGGCGCTTCTTTGGCTTGGACCGCATGGCTCGGCTGTATGATTCTCAAAAGACATAGAGATGATCGAGCTACCGATACAAAAAGTGCCGCCTAACCTGCTGCAAGTCTTCGTCACTTGCCGAGTTTTTAACTCGCTCCGCCGCCGCGCAGTTGCCGCTTGCTCCTCCGGCCAGCGCCGTCACCCGTGATGTTCAACTTCCCGCGTGAACTGTCGGGAAGCCAATTTGCTCGATGGGCGGAAGCGGGCGGTGGTTCTTGAGGTCCTCTTCGGCAGCGGCCAGACGTTTGAGCACGCCGTCGTAGTAACCAATGGCCGCGTCGAAGCGCCGCGTCACCACGTCCAGAGCAAACGGGCGGTTCTCGCGATTCCACAATTCGATGTAACGCTCCTTCAGTGCCGCAAGTGTGTCGCGGAGCTGGCGCACCCGGGCGGTGCATCCATTGCCGAGCAACGTCGAAGCTCCGGAGAATTCCGGTGCCGCAGCGGCCTGCCGGTAGGCCAGCCCGGCCTTGCCGCCTTCGATGATGCGGTCGGCCATCAGTTCCATTCGATCAGCGCCGAATATAAACTGGTCCAGGATTTCGGCATGCATGAGCGCGGACTTCCGGGCGACGGACAGCTTCGCCTTCGCCATTCGCACGATTCCTTTCAGTGCTTCCGCCTGGATCGTTGCGGCCTTCTCGTCCTTCAGCAACTGGGCAAAATCTGTTTTCCAGAACGCGCCATCGGCCATGTTCTCAAACGCGGGAAGTCGGTGCACCGTCCCAAGCAACTCGACCGCCTCGCCGAATTCAGGTCCGCCGTCTCCGAAAAGCACCGCGCCCACGCGCTGGTTGAACGCCGCGACTGGCGTGGCCGACGCGTTCCAGGCACATTCCGCACCCCACGCAATGCCGTACCAGTTGCAGCCCTCCAGATTTTCGCCCGAGTCCGCCCAGGTCGTGTTGAGCATGCCCAGCGCGTTCTGCTTCGCGCCATCGCGAACGAAGTTGGAGATGTTCGTTACCGAAACCTGAAAATCCGGCAGAACCCGCCCCCAACAACTCACACCCGGACACACGAAGAACTCGTAGCCGGATTTGGCGATGGGCGTGATCTGGGCGTCGAAAGAGCCGCGCGGATCGTAGCCCCAAGTGAGCAT
>CAYIOH010000507.1:0-3364 GCA_964364975.1 uncultured Bifidobacteriaceae bacterium | reverse complement strand
GACCGCCCCCAACGCGTTGGTGAGGGAAGTCCAGTTGGATTCCGGATCATAGCCGAATTTTGTCTCGAAACCGCGCGCGTTCTTGACGTTCGTCACCCGATGGCGCAAGTCGTAGGAAATTTTTGTCGAGTTGGTCAGCGCGTCCACGACATTGGTGGGGTTTGCCATTTCGTCGTAGAAAAGCTTCGTCACGCCGCCAACCTGATTGGTGATCACGGATGGCCTGTAAAAGTTATTGTAAGCGATGAAGACGCTGTTGGTCAACGGATCAGTGATCCGACCGGCGGTTCCGAATACCCCCTTCGTCAAACGCTCGGCAGTGTGGTGAGAACGGGAGGGGAAACACCCGGCGCATCAAGACAAAGCCACTCCGCGACAGCGTGAGTGCCGGTGAAAAAAAGCATGTCCACGGGATCGGGGGGGGAGTTTTCCGCGCGGGTAAATCAGGCGGAGGAAAACCGGATTTGGCCCAGGGGTGGCAAATCGGCTGGGAGACGATAGGCTTGGAGAGCATCCCAGATGGCACGCGCCATTCCTTGGGCAGTGGCGTCCCTTGCCCACTGGTAAAGTCGTTTGAGACAACCATGCGAAAGTAGATTCCAGAGGATCTGGGCCACTTGCATCATGGTGAAGTAGTTTTTGGATCCGTTTTGATTGGCGCAGAAAACATGCCCCAACCCGATCCCGTGGTTTTTGTCGGTATTGAAGTCGTCTTCGATGATGTGCCGATCGCGTCCGGCCCGAACAAGGGCCTCCACACGTTTGGCGGTTAGATTTTCAAAGTTGGTAATGTACGCGTAGAGCGTGGCGGTGGCGGGAGTGATTTCACCCAAAACCACGGCGTTGGTTTCCAAGCCGCCGAGCATCAGATGCTCGACCCATCGATAGTCTTGTAATCCACGCTTGCCATCCGGTCCGATGAGCACGCGCAGGCGATTGGCCCGGCTCAGCGGCAAGAGCGCCAGCATTTCGCTCCAGGTGGTGGGCTGACGGCCTTCTTTGAAAGTCAGGATATATTTCCACTGGTTTTGCCGGCAAATGCGCAGAACCGTCTCGCAAGCATAGAGCGCGTCGCCAATCAGGCAGATGGATAGACGTGGAAAATCCGCTTTGAGTCGCTGGCTCAAACGGATGAAAGCCTTGAGTTCGCAATCCTCTTTGTCCGCCACCGGATCGTGCATATCGATGGATTCGTGCATCAGAGGGAAAGCCACTCCTTCCGGTCCCAGGATCAGCGCCTGCAGGACGTAGCGGTAACGCGCCTCTCCGGTTCCCGCGCTTTTGCCTCCCTGCGTAAAGTTTTGGCGGCACTTCTCCTGGACGGTGCCGTCCATGAGGATCATGTGCCAACGATCGAAAAGGCGAGCTTTGTCGAAAAACCTCCGTTGCATCAGTTGTCGAATCATTTGCAAGGGCAGTTCTCGGACCGCTTCCGGATCGACCCGGCTGGCGTGAAGAGCGGCATTATCCGAACAGGTAATGGTGGGTTGGCCATCGAAGCGCGGGTCGGTAGCGCTTTGCCCGCAGAGATCGCCCAGGTTCCATGGCGCCTCACCGCTCAAGCGCTTTTCATCGAAAGCGTTGCGCGAACCGGTGCGAAACAAAAAAGTGGCGATGATGCTCCACCAGAGATGGGAACCCAAATAACGGCAAAATTCCAAGCGGCGGGGATCGGGCAACCGATTGATCCAGTCGTTGAAATTGGGGAAAGCCGCCAGCAAAACCCGCTTTAACTCTTTGGCGAGTTGGCGACTGTCTACGGTTGGTTTCGGCGGGCGGCCCGCTGGTTTGCGACGTGGCCGCGGATCAGAGCCAGCGAGTGGCGAGTGACTTGACGAATGAGTTTTTTGAGACGCTGATGGTTTTGGGTCCATTGTTTGATTTCCGCAACCACCTCCATGGGGACATAGACGGTGGTGGTGCGGCCTTTCTTTTTGAAGGTGAGATGCCAGCCGGGCTCGACGCAACCGGGGCGTTTAAAGGCGCAGAGCGATCCCTCGATAAAGGGGCCAATCTGACTGATTTGTTTGCGCGCGGCTTGCCGCCGCGCCGTGTGGCGATTTTCAATAAAAATGTGGTTTTTCATCTTAATAAGGTAATATACTTATTGAAATAGTCAAACAAAAAAGCGTTTCCGAAGAAAAACTTTTTTGGTCATCTGCGCGCCCCCTGTCCGCCGACCAAGCCCTGCGCAAGGCCCTCCTGCCGGGAGTGGGCAGGGAGACAGGGTTGGGGGCGCGTGGAGATGCCACGCCACCAGCCAGACACTTTTCATTGGGCAACCGGGGGCGCGGGCACAAGTCTCTGGAGACGCCCGCCTCGCCTGGCGAGGCGTTCCCACCCGCCTCAAGTCAAACGCGATAGCCAGGGCCGGCCCCGGTCTGGTTTTGGCCAAATGCAACCCGAAGAATCGCTAATTCGGAACCGCTGTGATCCGACTCGGGCCGCCGGATGCGTGATAGACGGTTCGCCATGAATTGGACAGCGCATCCACCACGTTGGTCGCAAGCCCATCCCTGTTTCGGAAGAACCGGGTCGTGTTGCCGCGTCCATCCGTCGCGGAGGCCAGCAGTCCGCCCCCACTGAGTGGGGGTGAATTGGTGGTGGTGTAACTGAAACTGGCGGTCTGCTGGTTCAGGGCGTTGGTCATGGACAGCAAAAGTCCGGTCGGGCCGCGCTGGAACCCATTGGTGTGGCCCAGCGGATCTTCGGACATGACTTGAAAATTATTGGTGTCGTAACCGCTTTTCCACACGTTTCCCAAGGCGTTGGTCATCGCCAGCAGGTTGGCATGCGCCATCAGATCCGCGTTGGTCGAGTCAAACACAAACCAGTTGGTGTTCCCGCGAAAATCCCTCGCGTAACGCGGCTGAAAATCATCGTTCAAGCGCAGCACGCTCAAAAAGCCCAGCGCGTTCTCCACCGTCTGAATCCTTTGATGATCTTCGTAAGCGAAGGTGGTCGGCTGATTCAAGCTGTTGGTCACGGTCGTTGCGACATCGAGAAAATTGGTCCCGATTTGCAGGTAATCGTAGCGATTGGTGAACCCCAGCGGCCCCGTCACCCGGGCCACCCGCCACTGGTTGGTGCCGCCCCACGCGCCCTCATACCGGATATGGGTTTCCGCGCCGTTGGCTTCCGTGATCCGGTTCACCCATCCGCGAGTCACCGACGCGATATTCGTGGTGGTGTAACCATATTCCCAACCCGGACCATTCGACCTTTGAGCGCCCGTTAAAAGACCGTCGTGATAACTGTAGTCCACCGTCGCCCCGGCGGGGCCGGTCGCCCGCGTGCAAAGACCGTTGGAGTATTGAAAAGCGACCTGACGGCCATCGGCAAAGGTCACCTGGTTGAGCAAATA
>CAYIOH010000506.1:0-3365 GCA_964364975.1 uncultured Bifidobacteriaceae bacterium | reverse complement strand
CGGCAGGGGCTGTATCGTTTTCTGCGCTTCGTGCAGGCGCAGGAGGATGCGGATTTGGATTTGCAACCCGCGTCGCCCCCGACCGAAAACGCCGTCAAGCTGCTCAGCATCCACAAAAGCAAGGGGCTGGAGTTTCCCATCGTGGCGCTCGCGGGCCTGGGCACAAAATTCAACGAACAGGATTTGAACGGGCCGGTGTTGCTCCACGAAACGTTCGGTCTCTGCCCAAAAATCACGCCACCCGGCGCGGACCAAAGTTATCCCGGCTTGACGCACTGGCTGGCGCGGCGGGCGGAACGCCGCGAATTGCGCGGCGAAGAGTTGCGGCTTTTTTACGTGGCGCTCACTCGCGCGCGCGACGCCCTCATCCTCGTCGGCACGACCAACCACAAGGCGGACGCCGCGAAGTGGAAATCCGAATCGCCCGCGCCAGTCAGCACGAATGAAGTGGCGGATGCGCGAAGCCATCTGGACTGGCTGCGGACCTGGCTGCCACGCGCAACAGACAGTGAGAATTGGCACGGCAAACGGCACGGAGAAAACAAACTCCTGCGCTGGCGGATTTACGACGAGAATGATGCGTGCTTCAAGGACCTTTCACCGGCAGCAACGGAAGCTTCCGACGGTGCCGGCGACGCACCAGACGATGAAACAGCCGCCGTCGCCGTATTGAAATCCAGACTCGCGTGGCAATATGCGTTCGGGACCGCGACGACACAGGCGGCCAAAACATCGGTGTCCGCATTGCGCCGGCAGGCTGCGGAAGAAATAGATGAGGAAGCGCGTCCGATGTTTCAGTCCAGAGCCCGCACCAAGCGCGCAATCGCGGCCAAGCTTTCCGCCGCAGACATTGGCACGGCGCACCATAAATTTCTTCAGCACGTTTCGCTGGCGCAAACCGGAAGCGAAGCGGCGTTGGAAGCGGAAGCGCGGCGGTTGGAGCGTGAGCGCGTGCTGACGACGGACGAGGCGGCGGCGCTGAATCTGGCCGCGCTCGCGGGATTTTGGAATTCGGAAGCCGGACGACAGATTTGCGGACAGCCGGAGCTTGTTCACCGCGAATTGCCGTTCACGGCACGCTTCGCGCCGTCGGAACTAGACGAAATCGTCCGGAGCGGGAGCGGGTCGGGAATGGCGGATGAGTTCGTAGTGGTGCAGGGCGTGGCGGACTTGATCGTGTTGCGGCCCAAAGAAATCTGGCTATTGGATTTCAAGACGGACGAAGTCGCCGCTGCCGAGTTGGAGGCGAAAGCAAAGTTCTATGAACCGCAGTTGAAATTATACGCGCTGGCTCTGGCGCGGATTTACCAACGTCCGGTGACACAGTGTTGGCTGCATTTTCTGGCGTGCCGGAAAACGCTCAACCTATCGCGTTAGCATCCAGCGTCACGTCGGGCGGGATGAATCGAGCGGAAGCTGGTCTTGCTCGTCAGACGAAGCAGGCGATTTTTCCGGCGCGGTTTCGGTTGGTCCATCCGCGCCAACGCGCACCAGCGCGGGCCGGATGAGGCGGCCTTGCAACGTGTAGCCAGGGGCGAGGTTTTCAGCGATGACGGCGCCAGCGGGCGGCGCTTCGGCCCCGGTGGGTTGATGGCGCTGGGCATCGAAAGCATCCCCAGCGGCGGCGGCAAACGGGGTCAGACCGACGCGGCGGGCCGCATCGCGGCAGGCGTTTTGAAAATGCGTCAGTTGCTCGACGAGGCGGGGTTGGCCGGAGCGCGCGGCGCTGGTGTGCAACGCGTAAACATGGTCGAGCACGTGGACAAGGACTTGCAGCCAGTCGTTTTCGGCGCGGCGGAACTTTTCGACTTCGAGGCGCAGGGTGGACCTCTCGCCTTCGTTGATTTTCCGCATGAACTCGGTGAAGTCGCGGACTTCGGCGGCCATTTGTTCGGTGATTTCCTTGGCGGTAACCGAGGTTTTCTCGGCCTGGAGATGGACGTGTTCCCATTGGTTGGTCGCGCCGGAAATTTGCGCAGCGAGACGTTCGAGGTTCTGGATTTTTTCGGACGCGGTGCAGAGCGCTTCAGCTTCGACGGCTTTGTTCAGTGCGCGGTAATCGAGCACGAAAGGCAACACGCCGAGCAACGCGCCGAGCGCCGCGCAAATGCCACATGCGGTCATTTCCCAATGGCCAAGCGGACTTTTGCTCTCGTAGTAAATGAAATAGGCAATCCCCAGCATGACGGCGTCGCCGAGAAAAAATGGCCACTTGGGAACGGAGAATGAATTCGCGTCACGCATTGGCGGAAGGTTAGGGAAAAGTGACGCGAGCGCAAGTACCGCAGAGAAGGCGCACCGCCCTTTCTCCTCGACGAAGCCGCCCAAGGCAGGCCAAAACATGGGCCGTGCGCGCGTGCGTCATCTTCAATCCAGCCGCCAAAGGCGAAAAGGCCGAGCGTCTCCGTCGGCAGTTTGATGCCATCGGCGCGACGTGCGCTCTGAAAAAAACCAGCGCGCCCGGCGACGCGCGGCGACTCGCCGCGGAAGCGGTCAGCGAAGGTCACGAACTCCTCATCGCCGCCGGTGGCGACGGCACGCTCAACGAAGTGCTCAATGGCATCGGCGATGCGCCTGACGGTTTCACCCGCGCCTGCCTTGGGGTGTTGCCGCTTGGCACCGTCAACGTTTTCGCGCGCGAACTCGGCATCCCGCTCGCGGTCGAGCAGGCATGGGCTGTCATTCGCAACGGTCGCGAAACGCACATTGATCTGCCCTGTGTGGAGTTTTCAGTGAACGGCATGAAACAACGGCGTTACTTCGCCCAGCTCGCCGGGGCGGGCCTCGACGCCCGCGCGATTGAACTCGTTTCCTGGTCGCACAAGAAACAGATCGGCCCGCTGGCTTACATTCTGGCCGGACTGAAAGCGGTGGCCGGAAAGCTGCCGCAAATCAAATTCTCTGCCGGCACGAACCGCACCGCCGGCGAATTGGTATTGGTTGGCAACGGGCGGCTTTACGGCGGCAACTTCAAGCTGTTTCCGCAGGCTGATTTGCGCGATGGGCTGCTCGACGTTTGCGTCTTTCCGAGCGCCGGCTGGCTTAACCTTGTCCGCTGCGGCCTGCCGCTGCTGGCGTGCGGAAAAGTCCCGGCGGGCGCGGTTCAAAGATTTCAGGCCGAAACTTTCACTCTTTCCAGCGAGTCGCGGGTGCCGTTCGAACTCGATGGCGAGCTGATCGGTCATTTGCCGGCGACCTTTTCCTTTGGGCGCGGCCGGTTGCGCGTGCTTGTCCCGTAAAGCCAAGGCGACCCGCCTGGCGGATCGGCGTTGAATCGGAGGTAGTGGGTCAGTTTGGTGGGGCGAGGCTGCTGACCTGCCGCGACGGTGCGCGAGCACGGCGGGCGAGCCGGCTCGCGAGGACGC
>CAYIOH010000505.1:0-3376 GCA_964364975.1 uncultured Bifidobacteriaceae bacterium | reverse complement strand
TCCACGTTGCTGACCTACTCCAATACCGCCACACAGCTAGGGCCAGCCCAGACCCTGTCCGGCTTGGCTACCATTAGCGGGGTGTCCGGAGAAAATGTCAACGTGGTCACCGGGGCAGCAGGTAGCGGTTCGGTAACCTCTCAAGTGTACACACCGCCCACGCTGACCTCCACCACCGCGACCAACGGCTCGTTGACTTACGGATTCAATGGCCCGTCATTTTCGGTGGGCGGATTTGATTTGGATAGCAACGTGGTGAATCCCATCACCATGCAGATCGCCCTCAACTTCACCGGTACGGCCCAATTCGCACCAACCAATGGAACAGGTGTCACGCTGACCGGATCCGGTTCCACCTATCAGCTAACCGGATCAACGGCCTCTATTAAGGCCTATGTGGCGAATAGCAATTTTTTGCAATTAACTCCCGCAGCAGATAGCTCGGCGCCGGGGAGCGTGACAGTCACCGCGACAGCAGATGGTGTTCAAAAAACCTGGTCTCGGAATCTGACGGCGAGCAGCGGGCCCGCGCTCACGACAACGACGCCCCTCGCGGCTCCGATAGCGGTAGCCTATAACGGTGCGCCTGTTTCTGCAGGTAGTTACAACGTATCCGGGAACGCTCTGCAGCTTTCTGCGAGTCTGGATTTGGGAACATGGCCGGGTAGTTTCATGCCTGGGAGCGCAGTGGGTGCGATGGTGATTACGCCTCCTCCCACGGGTTCACACGTGTGGACGTTTTCGGGTCCCAGGGCCGATATGGAGGCGTGGCTGAATGCCGGAGTCGGTACCCTTTCGTTGGGTCCGGATGTGGTGGTTCCCCCCTCTGTGTTAACGGTGAGCGTATCCGGCGCTGGCCTCACACAAACCTTCACCCGGAACGTAGCGGCGACGTCCTCGCCGACGAATTCGGTATCGCCTAGCGGTGCTCAGTCACTGAATTACTTATATACATCTGGTACGGGAACGCCGGTGGCATTTCCGTCTTTAAACCTGACCTCTAACAGTGTACAGGGGTCGATTTTGGTAAACGCAACGGGGTTGGTCGGGGTGGGAACCTATACCGCGCCGCCGACGATGCCCAACGGCAGTACCTTTACCTCGGTTGGGATTACGGTTACCACGGTGAACGGTGTCACGACATTTAGTGGCCCGACGTCAGCCTTGGCGATATTGGCAGGGCAAAGCGTGGGTTCATTCCAACCCAGCACGGCGGCCACGGGCTCTGGTAGCGCCACTGTCACCATCCAGACGGGCTCTGCTGCCCCGATTGTGGTGCCGGTGAATGTCGCGTTGACGAGTTCCTTGCAATTGACAAGTGCCGCATCGGTCAATTCGACTTACATGTACGCCGGAGGAAGTGCCATCCTTCCTGGGATGAGCTTTGTGGGGGGATCCGGTGTCAACACAACGGCTGCGTTTAACACGGCTGGTCTGACGGCGGCGGGGATGACCTGGACAGAGCCTGCTATTGTGTCAGGATCGGGCATCACCCGGTCTGCCAATGGGGGTGTTGTCACTTTTTCGGGTCCGACAGCGGCCATGCGCACGTTTTTGGGCCAGGCATCGTCGATTGCAGTTGGTGCGGGAGAGACGGATACGGCGACATTGTCTTGTACGATCACGAGCGGAGCGGACACCGTGACGGCTACGCGTACAGTGATATTGTCCGGAGATTTGCAAGCGACCTCAGGCTTGACCACTGCGTTGACCCCGGCTTTTAATTCGCCGGCGTCGCTATCGGCGATGACTGTAGTTAGTGGATCTCCGCAGCTGTCTGTAGTGGTAGACAGATCACAGTGCCCGGGCACGTTTACGCCGGCAACGGTTAGTGGGGTGACCGTTATAGCCAGCGGGCAAAATACCTATGTGAGTGGCAACACCGCAGCGGTACGAACCTGGTTGGCCGCCGCAGGAGTGGTCACGTCTCCGGGGAGTACGGTTCCCTCAACCCTCAGATTTACAGTCACCAATAATCCGCCAAACGGTCAGTCTATTGCCTTTACCCAAACGATTACACCCCAGCCAGTCTCTGCCACTGCGGCTCTGACACCCAGCATGAGCGACACGATCATGACGGTGTTGCAGTTGTCAGATGCACCCACGCTGGTGTCCCAGTCCGAAATCGGGGGCGTGGTGTCTGTGGTGGCCAAAGGTGGGGATGGCAGTACCTACTTCCTGACCTTTAATGCCACGACCGGTGCGGGAAATGTACTTCGAGAGGTTCCTGCCAACGCCGTTAATTTGCCTTCCTCAACCGTGGCATCCGGTTCCGGGGTGTTGGCTACTGCCTTCGGTACCGGATCTGCCGTGCAGCTGAATGCGCGGACGGCAGGCCAATCCGGGATTACGCCCATCGTCGGTCCGGTGTCGAGTATGGGCACCTTGCCGATAACGGCTGCGTCTCGCGATGGCGTAGTGGGATCTGCCACAGCAGCCATGCGATTTGTACAAGCGAGTGACTCCTCGGGTGCTGTCTATGCCGTTCCATTTCACGTTAACGGCACACAAATCGTGACCGACGGACCGGCGGTTTCGTTGGCCTCTGGTGTGGGTTCAAGCCTTCGGTACGCTGCTTTAACCGGCGGACGGACGGCGGCGTTGTGGAGAAATATCGGAGACGGAAAAACCTACTGCCGGGTCTATCAATCCGCTGCATGGACCGCTGCGGTTCCGCTCAAATCCGGCGGGACCGATTGGGGCTCTACGACATCGACTCCCACTATAGAGCCTTACACCTTGCCCAATGGAAACATTGTCGTGGTTGTTGGGTATCGTAACGCACAGACGGTAGGTGCCCCGGAAGGGGTCAGAATTGCCGAAATTAATCCCATTACAGGTAGTGTTGTAAGGCAAGATACATTGTTGACGGCCAGTCATGACGATGACGCTGCTGTCGGATACTTCAGGATCGTGGGGAACGGGCAAGGCAAGTTTTATGTAACGGCCGGGGACCCGCACAACAACCATATGCACTTGTGGGAACTGAATGAGTCTGCGCCCACGACTGTGGTCAGCCACCGTACGGCAACGGACAACCAGTTTGGCGGTACTCTAACGGACCTGCGCGTCCAGCCCGCCAGTGCCGCCACAGCCAACAAGATCCTGCTCTTTTTCTCCACTGCGACAGGTGATCTCTGCCTACAGCCATTTACGCCGGTCGCAGGAGAGGGGTCCGAATCCGCGCCCGTGATCAATTTCACGCCGGGTTCAACGTCAGTCGGTCAATTCGGTCTGATGGATACGGCGGCCCCGATCCCTGCTTCAGGAACAGGTCCGGTCACGCGGGCGGTGGCTGTTGATGGTGAGGATCTGGTCCTTTTTACCCGGCTGGAAAGCACGGCGTTGCAGCCTACTGCACAGGTCGGAACGCCCC
>CAYIOH010000504.1:0-3392 GCA_964364975.1 uncultured Bifidobacteriaceae bacterium | reverse complement strand
GTCACTCCGTGCACGCCGTCGCGCAAACGTGGAAGATCGGCGCGCACGGAGTGACGCGCCCTACCATCGGGCATTCATATTCATTGGTGTCCATTTGTGGTTGAAGCCGCATGGAACGGAACATACAGAGAAACGGCTTGGTGAACCTGCTTGCGCTGCTGGCGGTGGGCGGGGCGGGATTTGCCGTGTCGCGATACGCCGGTTCGCTCGCCGGCCAGGTGGCGTCGGCGTTCCTGGGGTTGGGCGTGCTGGTGGCGTTCGTAAGTTGGTTTCAAATGCGGCTCGAAGAGAACGAGCGGCTGGAAAAATTCGAACTCGAGGAAATGGCACGGTCCAAGGGCAGCGCCACTTTGTTCGAGAGCAAAGAGGCGGAGGTCTTTCCGGCGGCGCGATCCCGTCAGCAGTTCGAGAAATTCTTTGTCCCGATTTTCACCGCGCTGCTGTGGCTGCTGCAGGCGGGCGGCGCGTTTTTCCTGTGGCGCTGGTTGTCGGACCTGGCTGCGATCCCGCCGCTGAAGGAAGAAATGATGGCGCTGTCCCTGTTTGGCCTGTTTGCGCTTGGCCTGTTTCTGCTCGGCCGGTTTTCCGCCACCATCGCGCGATTGGAAGACCATCGGCTGCTGCGGCCCGGCGCCAGTTTTCTGCTGCTCGGCGCGTATCTTTGCTTCCTAACCGCGCTGGCCATCGCGGGCGTCAAAGCAGAATTTCCAAAGATGGATTTCTACGTCGCGCGCGTGTTGTGCGCGCTGCTCGCGCTCAACGCCGTCGAGACGCTCATCACGCTGATCCTCGAAATCTACCGCCCACGCGTGAAGGGCAAAGTCGTGCGGCCGCTCTACGAAAGCCGGCTCGTGGGTTTACTCGGCCAACCGGAAGGGTTGATTACCACGGCGGCGCAAGCGCTGGATTACCAGTTCGGTTTCAAGGTTTCCGAGACGTGGTTTTACCGTTTCTTCGAGAAGGCGCTGGCGTGGCTGATTTTGCTGCAACTCGGCGTGCTGCTGCTTTCGACGTGCGTCGTGTTTGTCGAGTCCGGCGAGCAGGCGTTGCTGGAACGTTTCGGCCGGCTGGTCGCGGGCCGCGAGGTGCTGGGGCCGGGCGCGCATTTGAAATGGCCCTGGCCGATGGACAAGACCTATCGTTTTCGCACCGAGCAGATTCAGACGCTCAACGTCGGCTTCGCGCCGGGCGAGGAAGACGAAGCCACGCATGGAACGACCGTGCTCTGGACGATGCCCCACGGCAACGAGGACAATTTCCTGGTGGCCAACCGCGCGCGCGTCACCCTCAACCCCGGGGCGCAACCCGGTGAGCGCAAAGCTCCGCCTGTCAGCCTGCTCACCGTCAACATCCCCGTTCAATATCAGATTCGCAATCTCGTGGATTGGGCTTACAACCACAAAAACAGTTCCAACCTCCTCCAACAAGTCGCCACGCGCGAAATCGTGCGCTATCTCGTGAGCGCCGATCTGAATGAAATCATGTCGCGCGCGCGGCTCGAAGCGGCGCAGACCTTGCGCGACCGCATCCAGGCCGCGGCCAACACCAACCGCCTCGGCGCGGACATTCTGTTCGTCGGTTTGCAGGGCATCCATCCGCCGGTCAAGGTCGCGCCCGAATACGAAAAAGTCGTGGGCGCGATCCACCAGAAGCGGGCGAAAATCCTCGCCGCCGAAACCGACGGTATCCGCACCAGCGCGCTGGCCGGTGCCCGCGCGTTTACCGTCACCAACAGCGCCGAGGCGGAGCGGATCAATCTTGAACTGTTCGCGCTGGCGCGCGCCGCCGCGTTCACGAATCAGATTCCCGCGTTCAACGCCGCGCCGTCGGTTTATCGGCAGCGCGCGTATGCGCAGGCTTTCGCACAAGCCACGGCCAAGGCGCGCAAATACGTTTTGCTCACGACCAACACGCAGGATGTCATTTCGTACGATCTGCAGCAGCGGATTGACGACGAGTATTTCAACAAAGTATCCGGGGCGGTCACGCCGCCCAAAACCAAGTAATGCCATGAAACGGAATTTTCTCACCCTGGTCATCGGCGCTGTGCTGATGGTGATTTTCGGCCTGCTGTTGTTCACCTTCCAGGTCCGCCAGACGGAAGTCGCCGTCGTGACGACGTTCGGCCAGCCGACTCGCGAGATCACCGAGCCGCGGGCCTTCCCCTTCTTCAAATGGCCCTGGCCCATCCAGAAGGTTTACAAGTTGGACAAGCGCATCCAGAACTTTGAAGACAAGTTCACCGAAGACCTCACCGGAGATAACAACAATTTGCTCACGATGGTCTATGTCGGCTGGCGCATCACCGAGCCGAAGACGTTTTTCCCGAAGTTCGCGGGGGGATCGGTCGCCGCCGCCGAAAGAATGCTCGAAGGCATTTTGCGCAGCGCCAAGAGTGCGACGGTGGGCCGGCATGCGTTGTCCGACTTCGTCAACGCCAACGCGCGGGAATTGAGGTTCGAAGCCATCGAAACGGAGATCAAAGGCCTCGTGCAGTCACAACTGCAAACCAACAACTGTGGCATCCAGATCGAATTTCTCGGAATCAAAAAGCTTGGTCTACCCGAGAGCGTGACCGCAACCGTGTTTGAGGTCATGACTTCCGGGCGAAAGTATCTGGCCGACCAATTGCAATATGAAGGGGAGGCGGAGGCGCAAAAAATCCGCTCGGCCGCCGACCGCAAAGCCAATGAAATGCTGGCCAACGCCGAGGCCGAAGCCACGCGCATTATTGGCCGGGGCGAGGCCGCCGCCGCGGAGGTGCTGCCCGTGTTCGAACAGAATCCGGAGCTGGCGAATTTCCTGCTCCGCCTTAAGACGCTGGAAGCATCACTCAAGGAACGTTCGACGCTGATTTTCGATCAGCGCACGCCGCCGTTTGATTTGTTCCAGAGCCTTTCGACCAACCCGCCGACGAAGTGACCGGCATGAGCGACGAAACCAAAGCAACCCGATCCGCGCCGTCCCGCCAGGGCGGGATGGACGCCGGCTCCCAGGCGCTCGCCGAAGCGTTGCGCAGCAGTTTTGCCATCGTCAAGGTCGTGATGGTGGTGCTGGTGGTCGTATTTTTATTCTCCGGATTTTTCACCGTCGGGCCTCAGGAAAAGGCGATCATTCTTCGTTTTGGCAAACCGCTGGGCGAAGGAGAAAAGGCCCTGCTTGGCGCTGGCGCGCACTGGGCATTTCCTTATCCGATTGACGAAGTCGTCAAAGTGCCCATCACGGAAATTCAACAGGTCAAGTCCACCGTCGGCTGGTTCGCACAAACTCCGGAACAGGAAGCCCTCAACCAGGAGCCGCCCGCCGGCCCGTCGCTCAACCCGATGATTGACGGCTACGCGCTGACGGCCGACGGCAACATCGTTCATGTGAAAGCGACGTTGAGTTATCGC
>CAYIOH010000503.1:0-3402 GCA_964364975.1 uncultured Bifidobacteriaceae bacterium | reverse complement strand
CGCTACACAGGTCCTCGCGTTCGCATCAGCCGCCGGTTCGGATTGCCGATCTTCGGCCCGTCGAAATATCTCGAGCGCCGCAACTACGGCCCCGGCATGCACGGCCCGAAGTCCCGCCGCAAGCACACCGATTACGGGTTGGGGCTGATCGAGAAACAGAAGCTGCGTTATTACTACGGCCTGATGGAGCGCCAGTTTCGCGGCGTTTACGAGAAGGCCCTCAAGCGCCGTGGCGTCACGGGCGAGCAGATGTTGCAGATTTTGGAGACGCGCCTCGACAACGTGGTCTATCACCTCGGTCTCGCCACCACCCGCGCCGCGGCGCGCCAGATGGTTGCGCACGGCCACATTACCGTCAATGGCCGCAAGGTCAACGTTCCGTCCTATGCGTTGCGCGTGAACGACGCGGTGGGCGTGAAGAACAACAATGTGTCGCGGCAGTTGGCGACGAAAAACCTGGAATTGTCCACCAGCCGCGCCGTGCCGGACTGGCTGTCGCTGGCCAAGGAAGAGTTCAAGGGCGTGGTGATGCGTGTTCCGACGCGCGACGAGATCAATCCCATCGCCAACGAACAGGCCGTCGTAGAATTTTATTCCCGTTAACCGAAACCCATCCCGCCAGCGCGGGAACAACGCAATTACACGGACCTTTTCCCGCCGCGGGAATAAACAGCGGGGGAAGGTCAGATTAAAATTGCAAGAAAGAGAACCATGCCAGTACGTCTAGGAAGATTCGAAATGCCAAAGCGGTTGGCCAAGGATGAAGCCAGCGCCACGGAAACCTACGCCAAGTTCATCGCCGACCCGTTTGAAACCGGCTACGGCCACACCATCGGCAACTCGCTGCGCCGCGTGCTCCTCAGTTCGCTCGAAGGCGCGGCCATCACCTCTATCAAGGTGGACGGCGCCATGCACGAGTTCGCCACCATCGAGGGCGTCGTCGAGGATGTCACCGACATCGTGTTGAATCTCAAGAAAATCAAGTTCAAGGCCCACACGCGCGACCCGCAGAACTTGCTGCTTTCCGTCAACAAGGAAGGCGAAGTGACCGCCGCCGACATCCAGGTCAACCAGAATGTCGAACTCGTCAACCCCGACCAGATCATTTGTACCCTCGACAAGAAGAAGAAGTTCGAGATGGAACTGGAGGTTAAGGTCGGACGCGGTTTCTGTCCTGGCGACGAAAATAAAGTGCCTGGCCAGGCCATCGGCGTCATCGCCGTTGACTCGCTGTTTTCGCCCGTGACCCGCGTGCGTTACGCGGTTGAAAACGCCCGCGTCGGCAACCGGACCGACTACGATCGCCTGATCCTGGAAGTTTGGACCGATGGACGCATTTCGCCCGACGACGCGCTCACGCAGGCTTCGGCGATTTTGCAGCATCACCTCGACGTGTTTGTAGGCTACGACAAGAACGCCGTCGAGTTCGAGGAAGTCGTGGACAAGCAGGATGAGGAAAAGAACAAGATGAAGAAGCTCCTCAACATGAGCGTGAACGAAATCGAGTTGAGCGTGCGCGCCGCGAACTGCCTCAACAACGCGAATATCACCACCGTGGGGCAGTTGGCCAAGAAGACCGAGGCCGAGATGCTCAAGTACCGGAACTTCGGCAAGAAATCGCTCAACGAAATCAAAGACAAACTCGCCGCGCTGGGGTTGTCCCTCGGCATGACGTTCGAAGCCGCTCTGCTCGACGCGCCGAAGGAAGAACCGAAAGCGGAGTAAGGGAAATCTATGCGACATCTGAAGCGAACGGCCAAACTGGGCCGCCAATCTGAGCATCGCAACGCGATGCTCGCGAACATGGTTTGCAGCCTGATCAAACACAAGCGCATCACGACCACGGTGGCCAAGGCCAAAGCCGCGCGTTCCGTGGCGGAGAAAATCGTCACGCTTGGCAAGGCCGGCACGCTCCACGCCCGGCGACAGGCGGTGGCCCGCCTGCGCACGCGCGGCTCGACCGAGCAACTCTCCAAGGAACAGAAACGCAAGTGGCGCGAGCAGGAGGACGTCGTGCGCATTTTGTTCGACGAAATCGCTCCCGCGTTTAAGGAACGCAATGGCGGCTACACGCGCATCGTCAAGATGGAACAGCGTCAGGGCGACGCGGCGCAACGGGCCATTTTGGAGTGGGTGGACTTTACCGCTCCTGCGCCTGCTCCGGCGGAAACCGCGCCTGGCGAAGAAACCAAACCGGTGGAAGAGAAATCAGAATCCAAGTAAGCCGACGGCTCAGATTCAATTGCAAAGCCCGTCCAGGTTGGACGGGCTTTTTGTTTGTGAAACCGCCGGGGCCCGGCCATTCAGTCTTCCGGCAGCGGCTTGCCTTTGGTTTCCGGCGCCCAGATCAGGGCGACAATGCCAACGATGTAAACCGAGCACATCAGGATTGCGGCCACGCGAAAAGAGCCGACCCAGGTGCTGAGGTGTCCCAACATGACCGGTGCGGGCGCTGCCAGATAGCGTACGGTGTTGTAGCAGAATCCCACGCCGGTTCCCCGCAAACGCGTGGGAAACAATTCCGGGAAATAAATCGAGTAGCCCGCAAAGGCCGACAGGGTGGCGAACCCCATCAGAGGCAGCATCCAATACGCCTGGGCTTCCGTTTTCAGCCCGAAAAAGACAAAGGCCACGGTGAAAAAGCAGAGCAGGAACGAGCACAAAAAGGCCAGTCGCCGGGTCAACAGAGTGGCCACCGTCGTAAAGGTCAACATCCCGAAGAAGGCGCCAACGTCTTGCAGCGCCGTACCCAAGGCGCGCGTCCGGTTCACCTTTTCCACCGGCTCGCCTTTGAGCGCCTCGGTGATCAGTTCAGGCGAGAAAAAGGCGATACCCCACAAGCCGATCATGCCGGCGACGCCCAAAAGCAGGCCCACGCTTGCGTGCCGGCGCCAACGTGGGTTGCCAAACAGGTCGCCAAGCGAGCCGACCTGCTTTTGCCGCGTCCCTTCCTTCGCAACGGCCTTGGCTTTCTTCCAAGCTTCCGGCTCCTTGAGCACGAACAGTATCGGTATTGCGAGCAGGGAAGGCACGATGCCAACGAAGAACAGGACGCGCCAGCCGGAGAATCTGCCTAGGAAATTCGCCTGATTGGGCGGAATAAGGAAACTGACCAGCGAGCCTATGATGTTTCCCATGGCGGAGAGCGTTTGTAGGGAGCCGAGGGCGACGGCGCGAAACCGTCCCGGGACACTTTCCGCAACCAGCGTCGTGGCTGCGCCGAACATGCCGCCAACTCCCAATCCGACCAGAAACCGGTAGGCGATGAATTCCTGCCAGCTCTGGGCGATGCCCGACAACCCGGTGAAGCCCGAATAGACCAGCAGCGTGGCCACCATCGTTTTGACCCGGCCCCACTTGTCGCTCATCATCCCGAAGAAAATGCCGCCGGTGGCCCAGCCG
>CAYIOH010000502.1:0-3403 GCA_964364975.1 uncultured Bifidobacteriaceae bacterium | reverse complement strand
CACCCGCAAGCTTGCCGGTCCGGCGCGCTACTGCTATTAAGACCGCACTTGGCGATGGAAATTTTCACTCCCATGCCTCCAGTCACCGATGCCGGACGAAAAGTCTTTCACGTCCGTGGCCTGACGAAGGTCTATGGCATGGGCGAGGCTGAGGTGCATGCGCTCGCGGGCGTGGACCTGGATCTTTACGCCGGCGAACTCGTCGTGTTGCTAGGCCCGTCGGGCAGCGGGAAAACGACCTTGCTGAACAACCTCGGCGGGCTGGACCTCCCGACCGCCGGAGAATTGCGCTATCACGACTTCGACCTCACGATGGCGGAGGAGATGGACCTTACGCGCTACCGGCGCGACTCGGTGGGCTTCATCTTCCAGTTTTACAATTTGATCCCCAGCCTCACGGCGCGCGAAAACGTGGCGCTCATCACCGAGATTGCGCGCGACCCGATGCCGCCGGAGGACGCCTTGCAGATGGTGAACCTCGGCGCGCGGCTTGATCATTTTCCGGCGCAACTTTCCGGTGGCGAACAACAGCGCGTGGCCATTGCGCGCGCCATTGCCAAGCGCCCGGAAGTTTTGCTGTGCGATGAACCCACCGGCGCGCTGGATGTGCGCACGGGTATCGTGGTGCTGGAAGCCATCGAGCGCGTGAACCGTGATTTAGGCACGCTCACCGTCGTCATCACGCACAACGCCGTCATGGCGGGCATGGCGGATCGCGTGATCCATTTATCGGATGGCCGGGTGCACCACGAGTACCGCAACTCCAAGCGCGCCGACCCGAGTACCTTGAACTGGTGATGCTCGCTAACCTCGATCGCAAACTCCTGCGCGACCTGAACCGGATGAAAGGTCAGACGGTCGCCGTGTCGCTCGTCATGGCGTGCGGGTTGGCGATGCTCATCATGGCGCGCAGCCTGATTCATTCGCTGGAAAGCACGCGGCAGGAGTATTACGAGGCGCATCGGTTCGCCGACATCTTCGCGCACTTGAAACGCGCACCGAACTCGCTGGCGCCGCGCCTCGCGGAAATTCCCGGTGTGGCGGCTGCGCAGGCCGGAATCTCGGTGATGGTGACGCTTGATCTTGAAGGACTCGATGAACCGGCAAGCGGGCAGGTGCGCTCGCTGCCGGATTTTGGGGAACCGGAATTGAACCGGCTTGCCCTGCGCACCGGAAGCTGGCTGCCGCCGGGCAGTCGCGGCGAGGTACTCGTGAGCGAGGCGTTCGCCGAGGCCAACAACTTGCATCCCGGCGACCAACTGGCCATGCTGCTCAACGGGCGGCGAAAGGAATTTCGCATCGCGGGGTTGGTGTTGTCGCCGGAAATTGTCTTTGAAGCGCGCCCGGGCGCGTCGCTGCCGGACAATCGCACCTTCGGAACGTTCTGGATGCCCTACAAGGAAATTGCCACCGCCTTTGATCTCTACGGCGCGTTCAACTACCTCACGCTCACACTCGCACCCGGCACGGTGCCGCGGCCGGTGATCGCGGAAGTGGACCGGCTGCTCGAACCGTACGGCGGTCGCGGAGCGTACGATCGCGCGGATCATCCCTCGAACATCCGTGTCTCGGACGAGATTCGCATCCTGCAAACGCTCTCGATCGGGTTTCCGATCTTGTTCCTCAGCGTGGCGGCGTTCATGGTCAACGCGGTGCTGTCGCGGCTGCTGACCTTGCAGCGCGAACAGATCGCCATTCTCAAGGCGTTTGGTTTTACGAACCGCCAAATCGTCCTGCACTACCTTAAGTTTGCGTTCGTGATGGTCGTGGGTGGCGCGGCGGTCGGCGCGTTGGGCGGTGTGGCGCTGGGGCACAAGCTCGTGGGGATGTATCACATGTACTTTCGTTTTCCGGATTTGTATTTCCGCTTCGACCGCTCGGCGGTGGTGCTGGCGCTGGGCGTGGCTGCGGGCGCGGCGCTGCTGGGGGTGTTCAGCGCGGTGCGGCGCGCGGCCAAACTCCCGCCCGCGGAAGCCATGCGGCCCGAACCGCCGGCGAATTTCCGCCCGGCGCTCGTCGAACGCACCGGCATCGGACATCTGTTCTCGCACTCGTTCCGCATCGCCGTGCGGAATCTTGAGCGCCGTCCGGCTCAAGCGCTGTTCACCGTGGCGGGACTGGCGTTGGCGACCGGCATCTTGATTGTGCCGAATTGTTTTCGCGACAGCGTGACGGAGTTGCTCGGCTTTCAATGGGACGTCGTGCAGCGGCAGGACATGAACCTCGGCCTCGTCGAACCCGCCAGCGTGCAGGTGCGCGATCTCTTGCGGCAACTGCCCGGCGTGATCGCGGTCGAACCGTTTCGCGGCGCCGCGGCGCGCATTCGCTTTGGGCATCGCAGCCGGCAGATTGGCATTTCCGGCACGCCCGCCGACACGCAACACAGCCGCGTGGTGGACGCCAAGTATCGCGAGATCGTGCTCCCGCCGGAAGGGCTGGTCGTTTCCGCCAAACTCGCCGAGGTCTTGGATGCAAAAATTGGCGACGAACTCACGGTGGAATTTCTCGAAGGCCGGCGGACGTTGCGCACCGTGCCGCTGGTGGGCGTGTCCGAAGACCTCACGGGCATCGCGGCGCACATGGACATGCATGCGCTGAATCGTTTGCTCGGCGAGGGCGACGTGATCAATGGTGCGAGCTTCACGCTGGATATGGCGCGGCGGGGCGAATTCTTGCACGCGTTAAAACAGATCCCGCGCGTCAGTTGGGTAGGCATCAAGGAATCGCTGCGCGAAAACTTCCGAAAGACAACCGCCGCGAGCATCAATCTTATTCAGAGCATCTACCTCACGTTTGCCATCGTCGTCGCGTTCGGGGTGGTGTATAACAACGCCCGCATCTCGCTGGCCGAGCGGGCGCGGGAACTGGCCACGTTGCGAGTCATCGGATTTTCCGAACGCGAAGTCGGCGCGGTATTGATCACGGAACTGGCGATTTTGGCGCTGATTGCATTGCCGCTCGGGCTGCTGCTGGGCACGGGTTTCGCCAAAGGCATCGTGAGCGCCGTGAACACCGAGACGGTGCGGCTGCCGGTGATTTTCACGCTGCACAATTACGCCTTCGCCACGATGGTCGTCGCGGTGGCCTCGGGAATTTCGGCACTGATGGTTTTGCGGCGATTGAAACAACTCAACCTCGTCAGCGCGTTGAAAGCGCCCGAGTAAGCGGGCCAACCCATTTCTCATGACAACGAATTCAACCTCGTCAACTCCACCACCGCCCGCGGCGAAGCCGCGCAACAACCGGCGTCGCCCCAAACGCTGGCTGCCCTGGCTCGGCGCGGCGCTGCTGGTGGCACTGATCGTCATCGGCTTTTTGCCGCAGCCCCTTCCCGTGGAGACGGCGCGCGTCACGCAAGGCAAGCTGCGCGCCACGGTCAACGAGGAAGGCAAGACCCGCATCA
>CAYIOH010000501.1:0-3407 GCA_964364975.1 uncultured Bifidobacteriaceae bacterium | reverse complement strand
CTGCGCAATCCACTTTTCACGATCACGAACAGCGCCATGCTGCATCCCACCAACGGAGTGCTCATGGTAACGCGGCTCGACGGGCCTACGCCGGAAATAGCCCGCGGCCTGGTGGATCGGGCGCTCCAAGCCGAGAACGACGGGCTGTGGGGACGCGCCTACTTCGATCTCCGCAACACGACCGATCCCGGCATGAAGTCAGGTGACGACTGGATTCGCAGTGCGGCCGAGGTAGCCCGCTATTTCGGCTTTGAGACCGTCGTGGACGAAGGCGGAGATACTTTTCCGGCAAGTTTCCCGATGAGTCAGATCGCATTTTACGCCGGGTGGTATCGCGAGAACGTGGCCGGTCCGTTTACGCTGCCAAAAGTGGAATTCATGCCCGGCGCGTTCGCTTACCATCTCCATTCGTTCAGCGCCGTATCGTTACGCGCGACGAATCGCGGCTGGGTTGCACCGTTGCTCGCCAAAGGTGTGACCTGCACGATGGGTTGCGTGGACGAGCCGTATCTGGGCGGCACGCCTGACGTGGGCGCGTTCGCAGGCCGGCTGATTTTCTACGGATTCACGTTTGGCGAGGCAGCGTATGCGGGGCAACCCGTCTTATCGTGGCAAACCACCGTGGTCGGCGACCCGCTTTACCGGCCATTCGGAAAGAATCCGCAATCACTGCGTAACGAATTGGAACGCCGGCACAGCAAACTCACCGAATGGTGGCACTTGCAGTTCGTGAACATGATCCTCGCGCGCCACGCGCCCGTGGCCGGGTTGGTGGGCTACCTCGATCAACTGGACACGACCAAACAAAGCGCCGTGCTCGAGGAAAAACTCGCCGACCTCTACGCCGCGCAGGGAAAACCATCCTCGGCGGCACTCACCTACCAACAGGCCCTCAAGCTCGACCCATCACCTCAACAGCGCATCCGGCTACGGCTGACGCTCGGCGAGAAACTCGCGGCACTGAATCGCGACGAAGACGCCTACGAAAATTACCAACAGTTTCTGAAGGAATCGCCGGACTATGCCGACATGCCTTCCATCTACCGCAAGCTGCTGCCGCTGGCGCAGAAGCTCGGCAAGAAAGACGACGCGGCGAGATATGAGGAACAGATCAAGCGGCTCACAGCTCCTGCGCCAACGAAGCCGCAATAGGAACCGGCCAGGTCGCTGAAAACGACCGGCGGGCGCGTCAGTCTTACCGAAACGTTCGGCTCAACCGGACTGTGATTGATTCCAACTGCCAGTTCTGAAAAACTCCCGTGTCGTGAAACAATCAATTGTAACACTGGACCTGGAGGGAGTGCTCACTCCCGAAAACTGGATTGCCATCGCCGAGAAGACCGGCATTCCGGAACTGCGCCGCACCACGCGCGACGAACCGGATTACGACAAGCTCATGCGTGGCCGGCTCGCCCTTCTCGACCAGCACGGCCTGAAACTCTCGGACATCCAGCGCGTCATCGGCACGCTCCAACCGCTGCCGGGCGCAAAGGAATTTCTCGATGAACTGCGCTCCATCGTGCAGGTCATCATTCTTTCGGACACGTTCGAGCAATTCGCCACGCCGTTGCTCCAGAAACTCGGCTGGCCCACGCTGCTGTGTCACCGGCTGGTCGTGGAGAACGACCGCATCGTGAATTACCAGTTGCGCATCCGCGAACAGAAGCGCGAAGCGGTGGCGGCCTTCCGGCGGATGAATTACCACGTCATCAGCGCGGGCGATTCCTACAACGACACCGCCATGCTCGCCGCGGCCAACGTGGGTTTCCTGATCCACGCGCCGGAGAACGTGAAGCAACAATTCCCGCAATTCAAACCCGTGGAATCCCACGCGGAGTTGTTGAAGGAAATCAAGAATGCGATGGCCAGATGAGGATGCGGCCTCGACCTTTCTCTCGGGCGTGTTCGCGGGTCAATAACGCTGAAAAAATCATGCTCGACACCCGATTGTGTTCGGGATAGGGTCGCTGCACGAAAAAAGGATAGGCGGAAGTTTGCGCTGTCCCTGTACAAGTTACTCACATACACGATCGCACCAGCAATCCTATGAGAAATCTTGTTGCCTGTTTTAGCCTCCTAGCGAGTTGCACGATTGTTTACGGCCAAGGTGTGTTGCTTGGGCCGGGACAGTCCTACACCTTCGAGTTCACATCATTGCCGTATGTGCGCCCCGCCCAAACCGACAGCGGTTCACTTGCCGCTTACTTCGCACCTGGCACTTTTAGCGATGGCGAGAGCGTGTTGCTGGAAATCTTTGCGAACACACTTTCGGATGCTCCGCTCACGAGTTCGTATACGCACTCAGGTCCCGCAAATCCGCTGGACTCGGTCGCGTTGGCAGAGGTCTGGCGATCTACGGACCCACCTTACTTCCCAGACCTTCAAGGGAACGCACGCGTGACAATGTTGAATGGAGACGCGCAGTTGGACGGTTTCAACGTTCAGCAGGTCATCAGTGGCGGAGTTTACTCTCAGTATTTTCCGGTGCCGGAGCCGTCCACTTTCGCGCTTATCGCACTTGGGTTGGCGGTTCTTGTCCGGGCGCGAACCCGACGATCCAACGCGACTCCCAGAGGGTAGTCGGAAGTCAGTTTTACTTGTATTCCGGCACTTGAACGTTTCGCTCAGTCCTCTGCCTTCGACTCGCGCGCCGTCAAATCCTGCACCGCCTGGCGCACGTCCTTGCCTTCGTAAAGCATGGCATAAACTTCATCAATGACCAGCGTCACCACCTTGCGTTTGCGCGCCACGTTGGAGTTCAAGCTTTAGCTTGTTCTTCGTTCGTATGAGCGGCGGGGGCGACAAGCTGAAGCTTGAACTCCAACGTCAATCCTCCGCCTTCGACTCGCGCGCCGTCAAATCCTGCACCGCTTTGCGCACGTCCTTGCCCTCGTACAGCATCGCATACACCTCATCAATGACCGGTGACGACGTTTTGCGCCGCGCCAGAGCGCTTGACCGGCAGCGAAACGTCTGCCACTGTTTTCCCATGCCGAAAGCACTCGAAGAAATCACCAAAGACGCGATGGATCTTGCACCGCGCCAGCGGATCGCACTCGCAGAGTTCCTGCTGGAGAGCGCCGAGGCCGCAGCCGATCCCGAAGCTGAGGCGGCATGGGATTCCGAGATTCGCGACCGCATCCGTGCCATTGACGAAGGCCGCGTCACCGGCGTCGCCTACGTGGATGTCATGCGGAAGGCAGAGGAGCGGCTGGCTCCGTGATCATCCGCTTTGTTGAGGAGGCTCAACGCGAGTTTCTCGATGCGATCTCCGACTACGAAGAGGCGCGTGCTGGCTTGGGGCGGCGATTCAAGGACGAGGTTGATCGTTGCGTTTTGTGGATTGCCGACCACCCTGATCTATACCGTGTGAGACCTGGCGGATATCACCGCATCAACCTTCGAGT
>CAYIOH010000500.1:0-3432 GCA_964364975.1 uncultured Bifidobacteriaceae bacterium | reverse complement strand
ACCAACGAATCGGCCCGGTCGCCGCCGCGCCGTGGGGCAGCGCGAGCATCCTCACCATTTCGTGGATGTATATCGCGATGATGGGCGCGGACGGACTGACCGAGGCGACGAAGTTCGCAATCCTCAACGCGAATTACATTTCCAAGCGGCTCGAGAAACATTTCCCCACACTCTACCGCAGCAACGGCAGGGCGATTTCAGACCCTCTCCCCCCCAATGCCTCCCCCTCTCCCATTCCGGAAGAAACGGAGAGGAGGGGTTTGGGGGGGAGAGGGTGTGGTCTGGTTGCGCACGAATGCATCCTTGACCTGCGCGCGTTCAAGAGCGTCACCGCCGAGGACGTGGCGAAGCGGCTGATGGATTACGGCTTTCATGCGCCAACACTTTCATGGCCGGTTGCTGGAACGTTGATGGTCGAACCGACTGAAAGTGAGTCAAAGTTTGAGTTGGATCGTTTTTGCGATGCGATGATTTCCATCCACGCAGAAATGACCGCCGTGGAAACCGGCGCAGCAGATGCCAAGAATAACTTGTTGAAGAACGCGCCGCACACGGCAGACCAGATCGCCAGCGATAATTGGAATCGGCCTTATTCGCGCGAAGCAGCGGCGTTCCCGGCGAAGAGACTACACGACTACAAATTCTGGCCGCACGTCGGCCGCGTGGACAACGTCTTCGGTGATCGCAACCCGGTCTGCTCCTGCGTGGGACTGGAGAATAATGTGGGTTGAACTTTGCGAAAAACAGTCAATGCGGTAATCTCGGTGCAGTGGCATAGCTATCGCGTAACACATGACGACCAAGCGCATATTGATTCTTGCGAACTCGACAAAGCATTATCCCAAAAGCTGTGTCGCTGGTCGGGAACTGATTGATGAAGGTGTCGGCAAGACTCGTTGGGGTGGTTGGATAAGGCCGGTATCAAACCATGACGAGGGCGCTCTGGATTTTGGTGAACGCCGTGTGGCAGGCGGAGCAGACCCGAAGCCGCTGGATGTAGTTCAGGTCCCGCTTACCGCATCTGAAAACAATCCGTTGCAGCCGGAAAACTGGCAGATTCAAACAGGCCAGCCGTGGATCAAGCAAGCCACGCACGACATTCTCAGTTTGACATCGCTGGTCGAAGCGCCGGAAAGCCTCTGGTTTGATTCGACTCAAAAAAGTGATCGTGCGAGCGCGGCAGTTCTTCAGCAACTGTCGGGTTTTCAATCGCTTTATTTGATTCGCCCTGAAGCGTTCCAAATTCAAATTCGCTCGCGAGTCTGGGAAGGATACGCCACGAAGCAGCAGCGCGGGCTGTTCACGTATCGTGGCAAACACTACGACCTCGCGCTGACCGACCCCTTGATCGGTCGTAAATACTTCCCCGATTATCCCCAAACTCAAGAAGGAATCATCCAGCCAGACGACCCGCGCCGGATTTTGCTTTGTGTGAGCCTGACTCCGCCATTTCACGCACTCCACTACAAGGTGATCGCCACCGTTTTCGAAGTGCCCGCATGAACGCCACGCCTCATCCAGTTTTTACCGTCGGACACTCCAATCTGGAGTTGGCGAAGTTCATTGCGCTGCTGAAGCAACACGTCATTCAGGCGGTGGCCGACGTTCGTTCGTCGCCTTACAGCCAATACAATCCACAATTCAACCGCGAACTGCTTCAGCGTTCCCTGCACGAACATGGCATCACCTATGTATTCCTTGGCGAAGAACTCGGCGCACGACGCTCGGAGCGCGAATGCTATGTGAATGGCCGCGTGGATTACGAATTGATTTCACGCACGCCCGCATTCCAACGCGGCATTGATCGCGTTGTTCAAGGCGCAGTCAAAATGCGCGTGGCCCTGATGTGCGCGGAGAAAGACCCGCTGGATTGCCATCGTTGCATTCTGGCTGCTCCGCATTTGCGGCGTCGCAAGCTGGAGGTGTTCCACATTCTCGCCGACGGGACGCTGGAAACCCACGAAGAGACGGAGAAGCGCCTGCTGCACCTGTTTGAACTTTCCGAGCGCGAACTTTTCCGCTCGCCCGAGGAAATTGTCGCTGAAGCCTACAAATTCCAAGGCGAGAAAGTCGCCTACCACGAAGAAGACCTCGTTCTGCGCGAAGAACCGCCGCGTTATGGCAATTGAACTTTTCACCATTGGCTTCACCCAGAAGACCGCCCGCGAATTCTTCACCAGCTTGAAAAACGCCGGAGTCAGGCGGGTCGTGGATGTCCGCCTGAACAACAACTCGCAACTGGCTGGCTTCTCAAAAAAAGAAGACCTCGCCTACTTCCTCGAGGAAATCTGCGGCATCGAGTATGTCCACCTACCTGAACTCGCACCGACGCAGGGCATTCTCGATGCCTTCAAGAAGCAGAAAGTTGATTGGGGAATTTATGAACGCGACTTTCTGGATTTGATGGCTCGGCGAGAAATCGAGAAGCGCATCCGGCCTGACCTCCTCCAACACGGCTGCCTGCTTTGCAGCGAACACCTGCCGCATCATTGCCATCGCCGGCTCGTCGCCGAATACCTGAATGCCAAGTGGGGCGGAATCACAACCAAGCACCTCACCTGATCCCAATGAGCATCTACGCAACATTGTGGAAATTGAAATTCCCCAAAGAGGGAGACGAACACATGGATTGCGAGTGGATTGAAGTCACCGCGCAAGCTGTGCCACCGCACATCGGCTCGCCTACTCCGGGCAACGGTTACGAAAAAGGCGATCCGTTCGCCGCGTTTCTTCCGCCCGCAGTCGAAACCGACGCTGACGGCCTCGCCAAATACAATCGCGCCGTGGTTGTCGTCACGGAATACACAATCAAAGGCACGGAGCGAAGCGGACAGGAATATGCCAGCCCGCTGTTAGTGCTGACGGGTGAAGAATACGCTCGAATCACATTCCCAGAACTGCATCGAAGAATTTGTGATGCCTTGCGAGGGAATCGTTCACCTGTTGTCGCCGAGGTTCTTCTTCCGGACGGAACGCGCAAGATTATGAGGGGACGGAAAGACAAGTAACCGATTCACGAAGTTCGTCATCCTCAACGCGAATTACATTTCCAAGCTGCTGGAGAAACATTTCCCGACGCTCTACCGCAGCAACGGCCTCGTCGCGCACGAATGCATCCTCGACCTGCGCGCGTTCAAGAGCGTCACCGCCGAGGACGTGGCGAAGCGGCTGATGGATTGGTACGAAGGACGACGCAATGTGAATCGTGCTCCCTCGTCACGGACCTGTGGGTGAAGCGAGTTCTTTCAGCGCCTGATAAACCAGCGGGCCATCGGCGGCTCCGTCGAACTTGAACGGGAAATGCTGGTTCACGCCTTCGCTCATAAAGCCCCAGGACGCGCCGTTGGCCACGCACAATTTTGCGGCGGCTGCGCCCCGCGCACCGATCTTGTTGTCTTCGTTGACGACGATGGGCTTGCCGAACTTCTTTAA
>CAYIOH010000499.1:0-3448 GCA_964364975.1 uncultured Bifidobacteriaceae bacterium | reverse complement strand
CGGCATTGGTTTGATGATTGGCGTCCAGATCCAACAGTAGCAACCGCAATTGCTCAGTGGCCGCGTCGCCTTGGGCGGCGCTTTGCGGTGCAATGGTCGCAAGGGGTCGAGGGTCGAGGGCCGAGGGCCGAGGGCCGATTTGGCTCTCGACTTTCGTCTCTCGTCCCTCGACCAGACTCGACATCGGCCGCACTTCCCTGGGAGTTGGTGGAGTATGCGCGGCAGCGACCGAAGATTCTGCCTCGGCGATCTTTCGCGCCAGTGCAGTCGCCGACTCCGTTGATTTTACCTTCTGGTCGAACACGATGTCCCGCGCCGTGACCGCTTCACCGTAATAGGCAAGATTTGCCTCCGAGTCGGGCGAAAGCGCGCCGCCTTTGAGGACCGCGCCTCCGAATAAACCTTTGCGGTCCTCATAAACCAGCATGGCTTGCTCCTGTGATGTAATTATAGCAGCCAGCCCGGCGCTGGAGTTACCGGCTGTTCCGCGCGCCTCGCCTCCAAACTCAAAGGTGGGTTTGGTGACCATGCCTGCGGCGTTGGTGGTCATAAGCAGAATCACGATGAAGGACTGTTGAACGCCGATTTGAGGTCCCAGACTGGCTTCGTTCGCCTCCACGAATGCTACGGGACTCCAGTCTTTCGACTTTGGGTCTCTCACCATCGCCACGCCGCTGCCGCCTTGAAATCCAAAAACGAAACCGGCTTTGGTGCGGTCCAGCAGAACAATTCCTTGGGCGCGCTGGAGCGTTTCAGCCGGAATCCGCTTGTCCGGCTTTTGCTGCATTTCCGCAAACTTGAAGGTCAATCTGCGGGTTCGTTCATCCAGTTCAGCTTTGTTGATCGCGAGCGCTGAAGTAACGAAACCCAATAACGCAAAACCAACGATAAGTCGTTTCATGGCCGAAGTATGATGCACTCCGGTCATTTGCGCAAAACACTTTGCGTCATTCACGCCATCCGTGGTTCTCGCGCACCTGAATCATCGCGGCAAGGATGTCATTCCAGGTTTGTTGGCGCATCAGCACCTCATTTGGGAACATGCAGCCGTCCCAGCAGATGTGCTTGAATTTTTTCGTGACCTTGCCGGCGTCATCGCGCAGCCAGTAACCGGAATCACGGGCGATGTTCAGCTTGCCGTTCGGGTCGGTGGCCATGCAATGCTTGCCGGTCTTGTCGTGCGAGCCGCTGCCACGCACCGTGGCGTCGTTTTGCGCAACGTGGAAATCAATCGTCCAAGGGCGCAATACCTTGGTGAGCTTCTTCATTGCGGTGTGGAATTTGTCCGGCTCCCAATTGAACTTCTCCGGCACGATGCGATGCTCCGGCGCATTGTAACCGAGCACGTAAAGAAGCGTGTGTGCCATGTCTGCCTGGAAACCGACAAGGCGCGGCTGTCCGACTTCTTCGAGCACCTGCACCATGTATCTCCACGAGTGCATGCCCCCCCAGCAAATCTCGCCCTCCGCCGCCAGGCGCTCACCGTGATCTTTGGCCATCTTCGCCGCTTCCTTGAACGTGGCGGCGATACGCTTGGTGTTGCCTTTCGGGTCCTTGTCCCAATCCGTCACGCCACACGCAGAGTCAATCCGCACCACGCCGTAGGGCCGGACACCCAGCGCCCGCAGCGTCTTGGCGATGCGGCAGGCCTTGCCCACCGACGCCACAAACTTCTTGCGGTCCTCGTCGCCGCCCATGGCCGACCCACCGCCCGTCGGCGGCCAGACCGGCGCCACGACCGAGCCAACGACAAATCCCTTGCCCCGAATCTTGTCGGCCAGCGCCTTGATGCCGTCGTCACCGATGTCAATCGAAGTGTGAGGGTCGTAGAGGAACAGGTCCACGCCGTCGAACTTGACGCCGTTGACTTCGGCCTTGGCCGTGAGGTCAAGCATCGTGTCGAGGTCAATGCAAGGTTCGGCGCCGGGACTGCCCTTGCCGACGAGGCCGGGCCACATGGCGTTGTGAAGTTTGGGGTAATTGTTCTGGTTCATGGCTGACGTGTGGTTGTTCCTGTGCTATTCGGTTGTTTCACTCAATGCCCGCAAAAATTCTGCGTTGAGCCTGTCTCAATTCCGCTGGCAAAACTACCAAGCCCGGCGCTCCAATCAACGCAAAAAAACGGCAGTGTTACAATTAGCTGCGCCGGCTCTTTTTTCGCGGGTGTTTGGTGGATGCTTTCAACCGCTGCGAAGAGTCCAGTTTCTTCAAATCCACGTTGACGGGTAGCTCCGCTATTTTTCCGTTCGGGTGGGGAAAACGGCCAATCTTTCACCAGATTGAAATTGGGGGCCGATTTTTCCCAGCGGCAAAGATTTGGGAAACAAATCTTCAATCCCGACTCCCAACACTCTGGCGAGGAAAATCAATTCGCAGTCTGGCACCCGGCGGCGCTGTAATTCCAAGCTCGCCAACGAGTCGCGACTGATACTCCAGCCGCGCAATTGGAGCTTTGCGGCCAAGGTCTCTTGCGACCAAGCGCGTTTCGTCCGCCATTTTCTGACGTGCGGGCCAACCAAATTGAGTGCCGGCTTCATTAACCGGTCGCAACCCTAATGATGGCGCAATGGAAGCCTGTGTTTGCATGCACACAATATGTTTTGAAGTTTTAACAGAACAGGCTTGACATTCTCTGCACAGACGCTACAAAGGTCACACAAGGCTTCTCTCAGGAGCCTTGCCAGAAGCAAATGAAGAATATTCGGCAGGCTGGCTGGTCGGGTTTTAGGGCTGTCAGGAGAGTTTTGCCCAACAACGGTCTTCGCTGCGGCCAGCTAGCGCCTGCGTTCGTCGTAAATTCAGAAAGGAAACCATTATGAAAACCCTATCAGACAAATTCGTCGTGTGTGCAGCTTTCGCCATGCGGCGGCCTCGCGGAATAAGCGAGATAAACATGAAACAAACGAGTCGGAACCTTCCTTCACTTCTTGGCCGGTATTGTCCGCTGGCTTTACTCGCCATCCTAATTCTGCTGCACGCTCGCGTTTCTGCGCCTGCCGCTGACATGTCTCTCATCCCCGCCGGCTCGTTCACAATGGGCAATTGCATGAACCCAAGTGAGGGAAGCGCCGACGAATTGCCTACGCACACGGTGTATATCAGCGCGTTTTACATGGACCGGACGGAGGTCACGAAGGCGCAGTGGGACACGGTCAAGACCTGGGCCACGGCAAACGGTTATAGTTTCAACGTGGCGGGTTCCGGCAAGGCACCCAACCACCCTGTCCACAGTATCGACTGGTATGACACGGTGAAGTGGTGCAATGCGCGGTCGGAGAAAGAGGGGCTGACGCCGTGTTATTATACCGACGCGGGCTTGACGACTGTTTACAAGGCCGGAGGGGCGGAACCGTATGCTAAGAGGAACGCCAACGGCTATCGGTTGCCGACGGAGGCGGAGTGGGAGAAGGCGGCGCGGGGAGGGGCCGACGGCCCTCGTTTCCCCTGG
>CAYIOH010000498.1:0-3452 GCA_964364975.1 uncultured Bifidobacteriaceae bacterium | reverse complement strand
CGACGTGATCGGCAGCGCGCAAACCGGCACCGGCAAGACCGCTGCGTTCGCGCTCCCCATGTTGTCGAAGCTCGGCGACCACGCACCCGGCCCGCGCGCGCTCATCCTCGAACCGACGCGCGAACTGGCCGCGCAGGTGGACACCTTCTTCCGCGATTACGCGCGCTTCACCGGTATCAAGGTTTCGGTTGTTTATGGCGGCGTTGGCTATGGGAAGCAAAACGACGAATTGCGCGCGGGCGCGGATGTCGTCGTCGCCACGCCGGGCCGGCTGCTCGACCATCTGGAGCAGGGCACGTTGCGGCTGGACAAGGTGCAGTTCCTCGTGCTCGACGAGGCGGACCGGATGCTGGATATGGGATTTCTCCCGGACGTAAAGCGCATCGTCGAACGCTGCCCGCGCCAACGGCACACGTCGTTGTTCTCGGCCACGATACCGCCGCAAATTGAGACGCTCATCCAATGGGCGATGCACAACCCGGAAACCATTGAGATCGGCGCGCGCCGGACGCCGGCGGAAACGGTCAAGCACGTCATCTATCCCGTGTCCGATTCGCAAAAGACCGACCTACTGCTCGAATTGCTCAAGCGGGTGAATTTCAACTCGGTGCTGATTTTCTGTCGCACCAAACACGGTGCCGACCGCGTGGCGCATCTGCTCAAACGCGCCAATCACGCCGTGGCCGTGCTCCACTCCAATCGCACGCAGCGCGAGCGCGAAGAGGCCTTGCGCGGCTTCCGCGACGGCCGCTTCGAGGTGCTGGTGGCCACCGACATCGCCGCGCGCGGACTGGACATCGCCGACGTGAGCCACGTGATCAACTACGACGTGCCGCAGCATCCGGAGGATTACATTCACCGCATCGGCCGCACGGGCCGCGCGGAGCACACGGGCGACGCTTTCACCATCATGGTGGCGGAGGAGGCGAGCCATGTGTTCGCCATCGAACGTTTTATCAGCCAGAAAATCCCGCGCGTGAAGCTGGAGAATTTCGATTACACCTACACCGCGCTGTTCGAGGAAAGCAAACCCGGCCAACCGCAAGGTTTCCCCGGCAAAGTGCGCGGCGTTCGCGTCCACGGCGGTTATCACTTCGGGCCGGCGAGGCGGAGAAGGTGAACTTTGAAATCGGTTTGATCGCGCGGTGTTGACTCTTCTGCATGAGCAAGACGCAAAAAAATCTAAAGCGGCGATGGCTGTTTATATCGGTAGCCATCTTGTTCGCGTTGGTTGCTGCCGCGATAGTGATACCAAACTTCATTCGTGCGCGAACAACCCCGGCGATGAACGCTTGCATCAACAATCTTCGGCATATGGACAGCGCAATTCAGCAGTGGGCGTTGGAGTATCAGAAGAAGCCTGAAGACAAGATCACAATGCCGGATATCGCTCCTTACCTGAAGGATGGGGATAGGCTCCGTTGTCCGCAAAGCGGCATATACACTGTTGGTCCAGCAGTATCCAACGGGGTCACTTGCTCATTCCCCGGCCACACGCTGCCGCAATAGCGTTTCGGAGCGCGGCTGTGTCCGATGGACCAGCCGCAGCGCATCGGACGACTGAGAAAACCTGCAACAACTCGGACGCCATCAAACCATCGCAAGTGCTGCGGCTGGTGCGTTGCACACAACCGCGCTCCAAATCAACGCAGCACATGCCGCACAAGCGCGTGGTAAACGTCCGTGGCTTCGAGTTGTTGCCCGCCCAGCAAATCCGCGCGCGCGGAAATCAGCACCGGAAAATCCCGCGCATCAGTCGGGCGGCGACCATGCGAGCCTTTCACGAGCGAGGCGTCCAGCGGAATCACGTCCATCAACATGCGGAAGCCGAGTTTCTTTTGCAGCAGCCGCCACGCGATCTTCGCCTTCAGCGCCAGCGGTGACAGCGCCGGGTCGGTGAACAGTTCCACCGGGTCGTAGCCCGGCTTGCGATGAATTTCCGCTGTCCGCGTGCGGGGCGGCTGTCTTTTCGCACCGGCGAGACACCAAAGGCCCTCGCGACAAGATGGCGCGTTGACAGGACGCGCTTCGCCGATATACTGCGCAGCCTTTATGAACGCAAAACCGCACGTGGCCGTAGTCGGTGCAACAGGCGCTGTCGGCATCGAGATGGTCAAGACGCTGGAGAAACGCAATTTCCCGGTGGGGAAGTTGACGTTGCTCGCTTCCGCCCGTTCCGTGGGCAAGAAGCTCAAGTTTCGCGGCACGGACATAACGGTTGCCGAACTCACGAAGGATTCGGTCAAGGGCATTGATATCGCGCTGTTCAGTGCCGGCGGCGGCATCTCGAAGGAGTTCGCGCCTATCGCGGCGAAGGCTGGCTGTGTGGTCGTGGACAATTCCAGCGCGTTCCGCATGGACGACAACGTCCCGCTCGTCGTGCCCGAGATCAACGCCTCCGACGTGAAATGGCACAAGGGCATCATCGCCAATCCGAATTGCACCACGGTCATCACACTCATGGCGCTGTATCCGTTGCACCAGGCGTTCACGGTGAAACGCATTTTTGCGTCGAGCTACCAGGCCGTCTCCGGCACGGGGGCCAAAGCCATCGCGGAACTGGAGCGCCAGGTGGACCAGATTGTCAAAGGCCAGCCGGTCACTAAGGAAGTTTATCCGCACCAGATCGCTTTTAACGTATTGCCACAAGTGGATTCGTTCCTGCCCACGGGTTACACGAAGGAAGAGATGAAGATGGAAAACGAAGGCCGCAAGATCATGCATCACCCGGCGTTCCGGGCCAGTGTGACCTGCGTGCGCGTGCCGGTCTATCGCTCGCATTCCGTCGCCGTGAGCGCGGAGTTTGACAAGCCTGTGACGGTGGAAGCCGCGCGCGCCGTGCTCAAGAAAGCGCCGGGCCTCGACCTCGTGGACGAACCGGAGAACAATAAATATCCGATGCCGCTGTTTACCTCGGAGAAATACAACTGCGAAGTCGGTCGCATCCGAAAAGACTGCGCGCTGGACAACGGCCTTTGCTTCTGGGTCAGTGGCGACCAACTGCTCAAGGGCGCGGCGCTCAACGCGGTGCAGATCGCGGAAGAATTGGTGAAATAAAACTTACTAGCGGACTTTTGGTTCGTCACCCAAAGCTGCGCAACGCGCAACTCCGCAACTCATGGCCCCCAAGATGTGCCCATCCCTCACGATTTCTGCGTGTGGGCTTCCAAGGCGGCGGCGATGGTGTTCACGCATTGCAGCGTTTTCCGCGCGGTTTCGGGATCGGGAATCTTCAAGCCGTAATTCTTGTCGAGCGCGACGACCAATTGGAGCGCGTCCACGGAATCCAACCCCAAACTGCCCGGGCCGAACAGCGGCTGGTCATCGCCGATTTCCTCCGCGCTGATTTGCAGCATGAGGTTCTCGACCATCAGCCGTTTGATGTCTTGTTTGATCGTTGCGGTGTTTTCCATTACAAGTGCCGCCATCTGTTATGCGGAAAAGCATATATT
>CAYIOH010000497.1:0-3464 GCA_964364975.1 uncultured Bifidobacteriaceae bacterium | reverse complement strand
TCGCTGCAACTCCGGTAAATCGGTGGGGCGAGCGTCCTCGCGAGCCGGCTTGTCAGTAGCCTCGCCCCACCTTGCAGAATATTCTTCCGCGAACGCGCCGGTGTGCAGTTCAATAAACTGGCTGCCCGTGCGTGCCGAAGCCGCGATCTGCGACGGGTCGGGTGCGATGAACAGGCTGACATCGATGCCCGCATCGTTCATTTTCTTGCGTGTCTCCGTGATCGCGCGTTCGTTGCCCGCAACCTCCAGCCCGCCTTCCGTTGTGACTTCCTGTCGGCGCTCGGGCACGAGGCAGACGATGTCGGGCTTGAGCTTGAGCGCGATAGCAACGATCTCCGGCGTGTTGGCCATTTCGAGGTTGAGCCGGGTTTTGATGACTTCGCGCAACTTCCAAATGTCGCGGTCTTGCATGTGACGACGGTCCTCGCGCAGGTGGGCGGTGATGCCGTGCGCCCCAGCGGCCTCGCAAATCAGCGCGGCGGCCACAGGATCCGGTTCGCCGTGCTCGCGACCGCGATAACGCGCTTCGCGCAACGTGGCCACATGATCAATGTTGACTCCGAGTTTCAGCATGTTCCGACCAACGAATTAACGTAAAGACGATACGACGCCAAGAAGCAAAGAGAATTTGTTTTCAGTTGCGTCTGCGGTCGCGGCCCGGCTTGCTATGCACCATGTCACGCGGGCGAATCTTTTTGAGATACTGGTTGCCGGTTATTCTGTGGATGTGCCTCATCTACACGGCCTCCGACGACCGGGCCTCGTTGCAACATTCCTCGCGCATCATCGAACTGATCCTGCGCTGGCTCTTCCCCCACCTGGCCAACGCCACGGTGCACGAGGTGGTTTACCTCGTCCGCAAGTGCGCGCACCTGACAGAATACGCCGTGTTGGCGCTGTTCATCTGGCGGGCGTTGCGCAAACCGGTGCGCAATGACCTGCGCCCATGGAACTGGCGCGAAGCGTTCATCGTGCTGGGCTGGGTCGCCCTCTACGCGGCCAGTGATGAAATCCACCAACTCTTCGTGTCATCACGCCAAGGGTCAGTGCTGGATGTGCTCATTGACACAAGTGGCGCGTCGTTGGGCTTGCTGGCGGTCTGGGCGATTGGCCGGTGGCGGAAGCTTTGGTGAATGAAATCCGTGCGTGACTTGGCATACACTCCACGCTAAAAGTTCGCCGCTCCATGAAACGCCCACTGGTTTCGGTGGCCTTGTGCTACGGAAGCGGATTGCTATTGGCGGAGTTTTTCCAGCCGCTGCTGTTCGCTCTTTTCCTGGTTGCTTTCACCGTGCTCGCGTTGGCGTTGGTCTGGTCGCGCGCCCGACCGCATTTGCTGTGGCCGCTGCTCATACTCGTCGGCTGGACGAATCTCGTTTCCCGCACCGTGATCATTTCCCCGCACGATTTGCGGCGCGTGATGAACGGCGACGCGGCGTTGGTCACAGTGCGCGGCACGCTGGCCGAAACGCCCAGTCTGCGCGTGTTCGAGCGTGACGAACAGGAGTCGTGGCGAACGTTGGCGCAGGTGCAAGTCACTGAACTACGTCAGGGAACGAACTGGCAACCGGCGACTGGTCCTATCATCGTGAACACGATGGGCGCGTTGCCGGGCGATTTCTTCCAGGACCGGGTGGTGGAAGTTACCGGGGTCCTCGCACGTCCAGCATCGCCGAGAGTGGATGGTTTGTTCGACTACCGCACCTACCTCTCACGGCAGGGAATCCATTTTCAACTCAAGGCCAATTCGACGAACGCGTGGCTGGTTCTTCCCGCTAGCCGAACCTCGCCACCGCTGTCTGACCGCTTTCTGGCCTGGTCGCAACGAACCTTGGCGCGGGGTCTGCCGAACGAGGATGGCTCGCTTCGCCTGTTGTGGGCCATGACGCTCGGCTGGAAGACCGCTCTCACCAACGAAGTCAATGAGCCATTCATGCGCTCCGGCACGATGCACATCTTTGCCATCAGCGGACTGCACATCGCGCTCATCGCCGGGATTCTCGTGAGCCTGCTGCGCGTGATGCAGCTTTCGCGCGCATGGTGCGGGCTGGTCGTGATACCGCTCATCTGGTTCTACACCGCTGCGACGGGCTGGCAGTCATCTGCCATCCGCTCGACGGTGATGATGACCATCATCATCGGCGGCTGGGCACTCAAGCGGCCCAGCGATCTGCTCAACTCACTTGCCGCAGCCGCATTCATCATCCTGCTCTGGGATCCGCAACAGCTTTTCCAAGCGAGCTTTCAGCTTTCGTTCTTCGTCGTGCTCAGCATCGCACTTTTTCTGCCACCGTTGGAAAAAGTTCGCGACCGATTGTTGCAGCCCGACCCGCTGCTGCCGCCGGCGTTGATTCCCCGCTGGCAACGCTGGCTTGGCACGCCGCTTCGCTGGTTGACCACGGCGTTCGCGACCTCGCTGGCCGCGTGGCTCGGTTCGCTACCATTGACGGCCTATTATTTCCATCTGTTCAGCCCAGTGACATTGCTGGCAAACCTGGTCGTCGTGCCGTTGAGCAGCGCGGCGCTGGCCTGCAACCTTGGAAGCCTGATTTGCGGCAACTGGCTGCCGTGGGCGACCGAGATGTTCAATCACAGCGGCTGGTTCTGGATGCTCGCGATGACGAAGGTCAGCCATTGGGCGACGCTGTTGCCCGGTGCTTATCGCTACGTGCCGCCACCGTCGTTCGTCAGCTTTGTGGTTTATTACGCGCTGCTCATTGGCGTATTGAGCGGTTGGCTGTTTGCGCGCCGCCGCCGCACCTGGTCCATCGTGGGAATCTTTCTCGTGGGAGTGGTCTATTTCTGGCACTGGCAAGAATCCCGCGCAGAATATCAATTCACCATCCTACCGCTCAATGGCGCGTACAGCGTCTTCGTGGATGGTCCGGGACAAAGAGACGACTGGCTCGTTGATTGCGGCAACACCAATTCCGTCGAGTTCGTGACCAAGTCATTCCTGCGCACCCAAGGCGTGAACCGCGTTCCGCGCCTCCTTCTCACGCACGGCGACCTTCGTTACGTTGGCGGCACGGAAACACTGAACGAGCTTTTCGGCGTCGGCAAAATCTACACCAGCTCAATCCGTTTCCGCTCCCAGACGTATCGCGACCTCATGTCGAACCTGGAAAGCACGCCAAGCCGCCGTCATATCATCAACCGTGGCGATCAAGCCGGCGTGTGGCGCGTGTTGCATCCTGAGCCCGATGACAAATTCCCGCAAGCCGACGACAATGCGCTTGTGCTGCTCGGTGAATTTCACGGCACGCGCGTGTTGCTGCTTTCGGATTTGGGCCGGCCCGGACAAGAAGCGCTGCTCGCCCGTGAGAAGGATTTGCGCGCGGACATTGTGGTGGCGGGATTGCCGGAACAAACCGAGCCGTTGGGCGACCCGCTGTTGGATGCGATCCAACCACGGCTCATCATCGTGGCGGACTCCGAATTTCCGGCGACCAAACGCGCCAGCG
>CAYIOH010000496.1:0-3475 GCA_964364975.1 uncultured Bifidobacteriaceae bacterium | reverse complement strand
TGCCAGTGTTCGTCGCGGGTTCGGTGGTGGCCATGACGACCGCGTCGGCGGCCATTCCGCTGCTGACTCAGATTTATCAGGAGAACTATCCCGCGAACCAGCGCGGCAAACTTTTTTCCCGCACCTTCATGATTCGCATCGCGACGGCGGCGGTGTTTAGTGAACTGGCGGGGCGGGCCTTGTCCAGTCACCTCGGATATTTTCGCTGGTTGCTGCTGGTGTTTGCCGGGGCGTTTGCCTTTGCGGGTTTCTGTCTGGCGCGCGTGCCGTCGCAACCTCTGGCCATCACCGGTGGCACGCACCCGTTCCGCGCGCTGCGCTTTGCGCGGGAAGACAAGCTGTTCGGGCGCACCCTCATCATGTGGATGTTGATGGGGTTCGCCAATCTGATGGTCATCCCGTTGCGCGTCGAGTATCTGGCCAACGAAAGATATGGAGTCCAGTGGGACGGCCTGCCGCTGACCGCCGCAAAGGTCGCGCTGCTCACGGGCGTCATTCCCAACCTCGCGCGGCTCGTGATGAGTCCGGTGTGGGGCTGGCTGTTCGATCGCATGAACTTTTTTGTGCTGCGCATCGCGCTGAACACCGGTTTCGCGCTGGGCATGTTGACGTTCTTTGCCACGGATGACCTCATGAGGTTGGTCGCGGGCGCGATCATCTATGGCATTTCGAACGCTGGCGGCGACGTGGCCTGGAGTTTGTGGGTGACCAAGTTTGCGCCGCCGGAGCGCGTGGCGGATTACATGAGTGTCCACACTTTTTTCACGGGTGTGCGCGGAGTCATCGCGCCCGTTGTGGCGTTTCAACTGGTGGCGCGCTGGTCGCCGCAAACCATCAGTTGGCTCGGTGCGGGAATGATCCTCGCGGCCACGCTGATTCTGATTCCCGAAATCAAAGCCGGCAAACGCGGGCGCCCGGCGGCGGCGCTGACCGAGGAGGTTTCAGAATGATGTTCTTTTGCAGAATTTGGGCCTGGCGAAACCAAACTTGCCATGTCTCTCGTCGCACCCAAGCGATGCCGTAGGGCCTAGTACGGATGCTCGTCGGGTATTTTTCATATTGTATTTCATGGCTGGAGGGTGAGAATATTGAATCGCACTGAAATGAAACGCAACACGCACTGTGGTCGTTGCGATCATTGAATCAAACTACCAAACCGAAAGAAAATTCAAATATGAAGATTGCATGCAAAACCGGAATAATCCTCGTCGCCTTGCTTGTGACGAGTATGACAGCTAGAGCATGGCACTTGAGCGGCCAGGTGAAATGTGTGAACGGCTCTACCTTCAACAATGTAATTGTCAAAGTGAACGGCCTAAGTTGCCTGGGAGCATTTGCGGCCGAAGCCAGTACGGATGCGGAAGGACTTTACTACATGGACTTGCCGGATTGCGATGGATCATTCATCGCCACGATCGATGCCAACAGCTTGCCACTCGATGCAACGATCACTAGTCCCGCTACTGGGACGGCTGTGTTTGACACGTCCGGCGCGACCGAGGCGGACAAGTCAGAGGTCGTCGATTGGCTGATCGATAGCGCGGTATGCGGGCAAGCAGTGTGCTGGTTTACTGGTGGTGGAACCAAAATTGACAGCATCCTCAGGATTCCTGTGGCCGAGAAGGGCATCAAAAACAGTTTTGGTGGCAACGTTAATCCCGGATGCAGCCCGACAGCTGGAGCTGGTGGCAATTGGAACCACATCGCACGCGACTTGAAACTCCATTTCCAGGGTAAGAGCATTCAGGTTGTTAACTGCGGCAATGTGACCCCTCCGCCGGATCCCGGTTCCAGTTCGCCAAAGACCCCCTTCAACTTCCTCGAATGCGTGGGAACTGGCACGCTGAAAGGCATCCAAGGCAACAAAGCTAACTATGGCACCGTGACCTTCTTCGCCCGGTTTGAAGATCGGAACGAGCCTGGTTCCAAGAATGCCAATGCCGGCGCTTTAATTGATCGCTACTTCCTCAAGGTCGTGGATGCCGGCGGCACCAAACGTCTGCTCATCGACGCGAATGGCGTGGATGATGGAAACGTGGATCCCGGTGAAATAACAACTGGAAACTTCCAGATTCATATCAGCAGTTGCGACAATCCACCGACGCCATAAGCGGACCGCACAGTTCGCGAGCAAGAAGGGAGGGCATTTGCTGCCCTCCCTTTCTCTTTCATCGTCGATTCAGCCGAAGCAATTAAGATTTTCGATTCGGTTGCCGAACGAAATCCGTGTTGACATGACAGGCTACCCTCTCCGGGTCCCGGCCACTCACGATGTTTTGGAGTTCCTCCATCCGCAACCACAGTTTTGCAAACGCCGCAGCGAATACTTCCACGATGCAATCCGCGTCCACGCTTGGGGGCCGAGTGTCAGAGTCAGGTTTTCACCGCGGGTCACGATGACGCCGCTCGTCTCGTTCGCCCACGGCCCGCGCCGTCGCATCCCGGCCAAAGGCTGGTTGCGGATTCAGGTTGCCGATTTTACCTTGTTTCGTTCTCCAAGCACGATCACCTTTGGCTTCCAGTTTCCAGCCTCGCTGGCTGCGACCTCGCTAAAGGACATGATCGTGAGCTGGTCGCCGATGTTTCCCAGGCGGGCAACGCCACCATTCAACTCAATGACACCGGAGCCGCGCTTGCCCTTGATGACGTAAGTTTCGAAGCGCTCGCCGTTGGCGATGTTGCCGCAAAGAATGCGTTCATACGGGAGCAGCCCGACTTTCTCCATCAAATCTTCAGCGATGGTCAAACTTCCTTCGTAGTTAAGACTCGCACCGGTCACCCGGGCGCGGTGAATCTTCGATTTCAACAAATAAACAAGCATTTCGTCATGCAGGAAGTCGTAGAATGATTTCCACGACCCTGATTGACGTTAAAACTAATTCCAAGGGCTCCCCAAAGCAATCCCAACTTCGCCACGCACCGATGGCGGACGCGGACTTTGCATTGTTGGGCTGGAAGCAGAAAAAGCGGCGGGCGGAGAAAATGTGTCTTATTGCCGCAGGGAAACCTTGTTTCGGGCGCGCTTCCGGCGCGCGTGAAAAAAGGCTTTGATTTCAACGTGAAACGATTGACTCTTTGCCGCGGCACGCGCGAAAACAAATTGAACCGAACCTTAATCATGACTGCTCCGGTCCTGAAAAATGAAAAGCAACGGCTCGAAGTGCTCTGGCAATACGAGGTGCTCGACACCGTGCCGGAGGAGGTCTTCGACGACCTGACCGAGTTGGCTGCGCGCATTTGCGAAGCGCCCGTCGCACTAATTACCCTGTTTGCCGAAAAACGTCAGTGGTTCAAATCCAGGTTTGGCATCAGCGCCACCGAGACTTCACGAGACATCTCCTTCTGCGCGCACGCCATCTTGGAGACGGACCTGTTTGTCGTTCCCGACGCCACGAAGGACAAGCGATTCGCCCACAATCCGCTGGTCACCGCCGAACCGAAAATTCGATTTTACGCCGGCGTGCCATTGATCACG
>CAYIOH010000495.1:0-3492 GCA_964364975.1 uncultured Bifidobacteriaceae bacterium | reverse complement strand
ATCATCAGCCCCGTGGCCGTGCCGGTGCTCTATTTCATGGCTTACAAGCAGAAAGAAAAAGCACCAGTCGGCGCAGCCGCATCACCTGGAAGCGCGTCTGTCTCGGAAATCGCGAAAGTGTGAAGGCCTTCAAAACCGAGACCGACAGCGGGCTCCAACATCGAGCTCCGGATTTTGAAGGACAAAGGCGTCGGGGAACATGGGCGATCAGGGATCCAGCCGCCTGAGGTACAATCGAACAGTTGCGAGGTGGAGAGGTTCTAAGCTGGCAGGGTTTGACTCAGTATTGATCGAGTTAGACAACGATGCCGGCCAAATTCGTGTTGGGCTGCAAGACGGCAAGATCCGGCACCGCTTGAAAGCCGACCCACAGATAAGGCCGAAGGGCCTCCGCGCGGCGACTCGGAAAAGGGTTTTTTGCCCAAGAGAGCTATCGACACGACGCGAGAAATTTAGAGAATGCGCTATGATTGAAGGGGCAGGTGACAGGAAATGGTAAACGCCAAGCGACATAAAAAGTGGTCAAAGCGAAACGGGTTTTCGGCGATGCCAAGGCGTGATTTTGACGCTGAGGCGGCGCGTGGCCAAGAGCGGCTGGTGCTCGGGCTGGCGGCGGCGCAACGCGAAACAGCGGACTTGCCCGGTGCGCACGCACAGTTCGCAGCGCACCAACCGGTGCGGCCAGAGGCGATTGACGCGGATCGTTTTTTCCAGCAGGCGAATGCGTCCTTGGGCGTCGGTGCGCCGCAAAAAGATGATGCGGGTTTGTTGCGGCGTGGGCGGGATGGCCGGCGGGAAAGGGTAGCGCGGCGGGGCGCTGTCCTGGCGGGCGGCGTGGCGCTGGCGGTGCGCGGCGATATAGGCGCAGGAACGGCTTTGCAAGGCGCGCAGGTGCGGATGCCGCCAACGCTGCCAGACTTTTTGTTGCCAACGGTGGTTGAAGCTTTCGATGTGAGCTTGGAAACCGGTTTCGCGCGGCGGCGCAAAGACTGGGACGACGCCCAGACAGAGGCACAGATGCACGACGCGGCCCAAGCGGTTGGGCTGGGCGTGCGAGCCTTGAAAACGGGTGTCGTTGTCAAACTGGGCGAAGGCCAGCAGACCGTGATCTTGCCAGTGTGCGCACAGGGCGGCGGGCACGTCGTCGGTGGTGAAGCGGGTGCGCGGCCAGCTTTGGGCCAGCGCGCCGTGCAAAGACAGGGCATTGAAGATGTCCAGCAGCGGTCCGTCTTTGAGGACCAACCCCTCGACCAGATCGAAGGCATCCAGTTCGGCGCGGCCCTCCGCCACGGAGGGCAGATGCCAGCCTGCAGGCGGTGGGGGTCGGCGCTGGCGACCGGTGGGAGCGAGTCCGGCGCGAGCCACGAGGCGAGCCAAGGTGCGGAGAGCGGGGGCCCGAAGGTGTTGGCGGAGGAGTTCTCGACGGAGCGCCGCCGGGCCGTATTCGCCCAAGGGCGAGTGACCCTTGAGCCAGGCGCGCAAAGCCAGGATGCGCCGGACGAGTGGGCGCGGCGTGCGGTTCTTGGGGCGGCGGTTGCCGCGCGGTCGGTCGGCAAAGTTGGCACGGTGAAGGCGCTGGCCTTGGGCGCGGTGAAACCATTTGTGAGCGGTGCGCGTGCTGACGCCAAAGCGCCTGGCGACCGCGCGGAAGGAAGCGCCACGCCGGAGCGCCGAAACGATCTGGCGGCGTTTGAGGAGCCGAGAGCTTTTGACATGGAGCCAGAGAGTGAAGGGAAGGGAAAGGATCGCCAAGCCCTCGCGCGGCCGGCCGCGTGGCGGCTGCGCTGCGGCTCGCTACGCTCGCCACCGCTCCGCCGCAACGCGGCGGGCACTCCAGCTTCAACCGTCATAAAGTGTTTACCATTTGCTGTCACTTCAGCGTTTACCATTTCCTGTCACCTGCCTATTGAAGTGTAATTGAATCGTAAGCGTTTTGTTTTTGGCACAATTTGACCCAGTTCTGATTAGCTTCGGTTCGCTTTCGTGCGGGGTTGGCGTCAAACACAAATTTCGGAATGCGCTATAATAGAGTGAATTGAGAAAATGAGAGTGAACACCGATCAGGATTCGAATCCCTTCGCTCGCTCCATTTCTCCACTTGCGACTCTCCCAGCCTTGGATAAAGTGCGATTCCAAGGACTTCACGGTGGGACGCAAAGACGCAAAACATTTTCTAGCAATCGAACCGCACTTCACTTAAGACTTCCACCTGTTATGGGGATTCTCGCTAATCACGATGCTTGTGGGCCTGATCACTGAACTTGCTCCCACATGTCCACCCAGTTCTTCGAGCAACCCATTCTCAACGCGCCCTACGCCTATCCGGGGCGGCACTGGGAACTGGACGCTGATGGCCAGCCTACCAACAACATCGTTGAGTCACGCCGCCGCTCCGCCTTCATCACTCCCGTTCCCAAACCGAAGAAACGCCGTCGCTCTGATGCGACGAAGCAGAGCGAAATAGTTTTCAAAGACGAACAGGGCATTTCCACCACGCAGCAGCAATACGACCCCAACACCATCATCAACGAAATCCGGGGCTATGTGGACCAGTGGCGCAGCTTGCCCAACCCGGACCAGTGGCAAGTCACGCCGGAAACCGCGCGCCTGCTCCAGCATTGGCGGAGTTATCCCTTTCAAACCATCCGCCCTTTCTTTTGCCAGATCGAAGCCGTCGAAACTGCCATCTGGCTGACGGAGGTTGCGCCGCACCAGGGCGAACGCGGCAAAAAATTCCTCGATTACCTGAAAGCCTGCAACGAGCAAGCCAACCCGGAGCTTTTCCGAATCGCGCTGAAACTTGCCACCGGTGCCGGCAAGACCACGGTCATCGCCATGCTCATTGCCTGGCAGACCGTGAATGCTGTCCGCCGCCCGGCCAGCAAAACTTTCACGCGCGGGTTTCTGATCTGCACACCCGGCATCACCATCCGTGATCGCTTGCGCGTCGTGCTGCCCAGCGACCCGGACAATTACTACAAGCATCGCGAGCTCGTTCCCAACGACCTCCTGGGTGACATCGCCCGCGCTAAAATCGTCATCACCAACTACCATGCCTTCAAACGCCGCGAGCGCATGGATGTTTCCAAGGTCGGTCGTTCCTTGCTCAAAGGTCGCGGCCCCGAACTTCTCACTACCGAAACCGAGGGCCAGATGCTCCAGCGCGTCATGCCCGACCTCATGGGCCTCAAAAGCGTCTTCGTCATCAATGACGAGGCCCACCACTGCTACCGCCACAAAGTCATCCCGGAAGGACTGGAGGACGACGAAGACCTTGATGCCGAGCAGAAGGAAGAGGCAGAAAAAAACAGCGAAGCCGCCCGGCTCTGGATTTCCGGCATTGAATGCGTCAAACGCAAGCTCGATGTCCGCACCGTTTTCGATTTGTCCGCCACCCCCTTCTTCCTGCACGGTTCCGGCTACGCCGAGGGCACGCTGTTCCCCTGGACCGTCTGCGACTTCTCGCTCATGGACGCCATCGAATGCGGCATC
>CAYIOH010000494.1:0-3498 GCA_964364975.1 uncultured Bifidobacteriaceae bacterium | reverse complement strand
CGGCGGCGGCTGGACCGGCGGTGGGCATCCGGGCAGCGGTTGGACCGGTGGCGGTCATTCTGGCGGTGGTCGGACGGGTGGTGGACATCCAAGTGGCGGCCATCCTGGTGGCGGACATTCTGGTGGTGGTTGGACGGGCGGCGGTCACTCTGCCGGTCCCAGTCACGCGAGTTTCGCCTCGGGCGGCGGCTCCCGCGGTGGAGGCGGGGGCGGGGGCAGAGGTCATCGCTAAAAACGCCCGCCGGGCGACGCCAGCTTCCGTGCGTTTCTGCGAACCGCAGATGAACGCAGATTAAATCCAGTAGGGACGCGTTTCACCGCGTTCCAAACTACTTCCGAACTGAGAATGGGGACGCTGTGGAAAGCGTCCCTACCAACTCAGAAAAGAAATCTGCGTCCATCCGCGTCCCTCTGCGGTTGGAAACAAATCCCTTGATCCGGATCGCTGATCTGATCAATTTGATCCCAGCGTGCCGAAGAAGAAAGCCAAACCTGCCACGCGCCCGTTCTACAAATCCACGCCGCCCAAACCATTCGCTGGTAGGGCTGCGCTGCCGCGCTGCCGCGCGGCCCCAAAATCAGGGACGAGCAGCAACTCGTCCCTACCTTGCTTTACCGTTCCGACGCTCCCTTGCGCTGAATCGCATCCCCGCCAACGCCCGCATCGCCGTCGTCACGGAGATGATTGCCGGGCTGCCTCAGTTCTTGCACCAACCGCAGGCTTTGCTACCGTCCACGCATCACTTCACAAAACCATGAACCACGGCAAAGTCTCCAAAGAAATCGCCGCCGGCCTGCTCGCGCTCAAGCAACGCATCGCCGCCGCGAAAATCCCGTCCTCGAAACTTGACGAGACGCTCAACCTCGCCACCTGGAACATCCGTGAGTTCGGCAAGGCCCGCCGCACCGAGGCCGCCATTCATTACCTCGCGGAGATTCTCGGCCAGTTCGACCTCATCGGCATCGTCGAGTTGCGCGACGATCTCACCGACCTTGGGCGTGCGCTGAAGATTCTCGGCCCGTATTGGCGCGCGGTTTATTCGGACATGATTCCGGACGCCGGCGGCAACCGCGAGCGCCTCGGTTTCATCTACGACAAACGCGCCGTCACGTTCAACGGCCTCGCCGCGGAGGCCAACGCGCCGCGCGCGAAACGCGGCTTTGAGTATCTCCCTGAAAAATCCTTCTGGCGCAGTCCCTACCTGGCGTCATTCAAGTCCGGCAGCTTTGACTTTGTCGTACTCACCACGCACATCCGCTGGGGCGACAACACCGAGGCCCGACGGCAGGAGATCGAAATGCTGGCCGATTGGATTGAGGCCAAGCGCCTCGAAAAAGCCAGCGAGGATAAAGACCTCATCGTGATGGGCGACTTCAACATCCCGTCGCGCACGGACGCCCTGTTCAAGGCCATCACCAAACACGGCCTGCAAATTTCCAAGGCATTGCTCGGCGTCCAGTTCGGCAGCAATCTGGAAAAGGACAAACGCTACGACCAGATTCTGCATCATCCGATTTACCCGGAGAACTTCACCAACGCCGGCGGCGTGCTGGATTTCTACGGCGATGAAGCACGCATCAAGGAACTATTTCCCGGCGGTATGACCAAGGAAAAGTTCACCTACCAACTCTCCGACCATCTGCCGCTCTGGATGCAGATCAACACGGACATTGAAGGGCAGAAGCTGGAGCAAATCATCCAAGGGTGAAACGACTTCGCTCCACTCCGCGCGAGTTGTTTCGATGAACCTCCGGGTAGGGCGCGCCACTCCGTGCGCGCCGCAGACCGGGGAAATGAGTGGGAACGGCGCGCACGGAGTGACGCGCCCTACCTTGCGGCCTTTGTCCAGCTCAACGGAATGAAACATCGCCCGAACATTATCATTCCATCGTCACAAACGGCGGGATGGGGCAATCCAGCGTGTCGGCGATGGCGCGGAGCAATTCGGCCTCGCGTTCCTGGATCACGCCGTCGGCGCCCACGACGCGGACACAGGCTTCGAGTAGATTCTTTTTGATCTGCGGCACGGCCAGCGCGACGCGGTTGAGCGCGGCGTCAATCTCCGCCAGTCCACATTCGTCGCGCGGCAGCAGCGGCACGCCGCCATCCGGAACGCGCAGATACGGTACGCCGGACTGAAAAGCCTTCGCCACTTCGGCGGGGTCGGCGCTGCTCACTCTGGCCAGCGCGGAGAGCACCACGGCGCAATCGGGCACGAGCGGCTTGAGCGTGTAGAATTGCACGACCGGCGGACGGGATTTTTCAAACTGCGGCGCAAGATGCCGGCGGATGATTTTTTGCAGAACGAACTCGAACAACTCCACCTGCTCGTCGCTTTCGATCAACCACTGGAGCGTCCGGCTGAACTGCCGGAACTCGTCGGCGCGCAACGATCGCAAGGCAGGCAGGGCGAGATTCACGAGCGGCAACCGCGCCTGCACCGCGATAGGCGCAACTTCTGGGCGCAAGGTGGCCACTTTTTCCCGAATCGCGGGGCTGGTTTGTTTCGCGAGTTCCTGAAGTTGTTTGTCGCGCATCGCGCCGTCGTCACTCAACAGCAAGGCAAAGACGAGCGCCTGGGCGGCGAGCGGGTCGCGCGTGGCCGACTGGACATTTTCCGGGAATGAATCGCGCAATTGCTCCGCGTAGCGCAGATGCATCGGCGTGGGTTTGCCGAGGTTGGGCAACACGGCTTGCGCGCGAACAACGGTCGGCGCGAAACCCGCGGCCTGGCCAGCCGGGAACGGGATGACAGGCGGAAAGTGGGCGGGCGCTTTCGACGAGGCGCGCGGCCGTTGCAACAATTCTCGCACGGCATCGTCGGTGTCGGCGAGTTTGACGCGCGCAAATTTCCCGTCCCACGCCGGATCAATGGCGCGAATGCGTTCCTCAATCGGCGGGTGCGTGGCGAACATCGAGAACAATGAGTTGCCCAGGCCGTTTCCGAAAAACATGTGGCAGGCGTCGGCGGCGTGTCCGGATTCGAGTTGCGACCCAACCGCGCCGATTTTTTGCAGCGCGCCGGAGAGTCCGGCGGGATTGCGCGTGAACTGCACGGACGAAGCGTCGGCGAGAAACTCGCGCTGGCGGCTGACGGCGGCCTGAATCAGCCGGCCAAAAAAAACTCCAAGGGCGCCGATGACGATGAGCGCAAGGCCGAGCAAGGGCAGCGGATTCTTGCGTCCGCGCGTGCGCAGCAGGATTCTCCCGATGGTGGCCAGGCAGATAATTCCAAAGATGATTCCCATCAGCCGGATGTTGAGCCGCATGTCGCCGTTGAGGATGTGGCTGAACTCGTGGCCGATGACGCCCTGCAGTTCGTCGCGCTTAAGCGTTTGCATACAACCGCGAGTGACGGCCACGACGGCATCGTTCGTGGTGAAACCGGCGGCGAAGGCGTTGATGCCGCTCTCCTCGTCCATGACATAGACTTTCGGCGCGGGTATGCCGGAGGCGATGGCCATTTCCTCGACGACGTTGAGCAGCTTGCGCTCCTG
>CAYIOH010000493.1:0-3499 GCA_964364975.1 uncultured Bifidobacteriaceae bacterium | reverse complement strand
GCCGAGTTGCGTAAGGCGAAGATTCCCGTCGTGCAAATCACCACGGGCACGGTTTGCCATCTGGACGCGGAGATGGTTTCCAAGGCTGCCACGAAGCTCGACCTCGACAAGCTCGATGCGCTGGTCATCGAAAACGTCGGCAACCTTGTCTGCCCAGCGGATTACGACCTCGGCGAGGATTTGCGCGTAGTGCTGCTCTCCGTTACGGAAGGCGAGGACAAGCCGCTCAAGTATCCGCCCATGTTTCACTCGGCGAGCGTGGCGGTGGTGACCAAGAGTGATCTCGCGGCGGCGGTGGGGTTTAATCGCCAACAGGCGCTGACCAATCTAAAGCGAGTCAGCCATCACGCAGAAATCTTCGAGCTGTCGGCGAAGACAGGCGAAGGTATGAAAGCGTGGGTGGATTTTCTGGTGAAACAGCGATCGGTCCAAACAAGCTCATTCTGAGTTTTACGGGCTAACCAATTGCTTCACCAAATTGCGCTGACGGTCGTAGATGTTGACTCGCAGCGGCACCTGACCCGCGGCGTGTGTCGCGCAGCCGAAGCAAGGATCGTAAGCGCGAAAGGCCATCTCGACCATGTTCAACAGGCCGTCGTTGACCTGACCTTTCTTGATCAAGCCCTTCGCTGCTTTTTCCACGCTCATGGCGATGCGCGCGGCGTTGTTCTGCGTGGCGACAATCAGGTTCGCCATCTTGATGAGACCGTTCTCGTCGGTCTCGTAGTGGTGGAATAACGTGCCGCGCGGGGCTTCGACGACGCCGATGCCGACGGACGGTTTCGCGGTCGGAATGTTGCGGATGTCGCCGCTGGTGATTTCAGGATCGTTGACCAGTTCGACCATGCGCTCGGCGGCCTGGATGATCTCGACCACGCGCGCCCAATGGTTCGCAAGCGTGTGATGCACGGGCTTGCCACCCAGCGTGGCGAAGAATTCTTCGTAAGCCTTCTGCGCGAGCGGCGTGGCCATGCCGTCGGAGGCGTTGAGGCGGGCGAGTGGCGCGACCGCGTAAATGCTGCTTTGCGGGCCTTCCTCGAAACCGTGCCAGCCGAGCGGTTTGAGGTAACAGAACTTCACGTAGCTCCACGGCTCGACATGCTCGGCCACAAACTCGCGATAGCGTTGCACCGGGAACTTCGCGTATTCCTTGCCGGTCGGGTCCACCACGCGAATCTGGCCGTCGTAGAAGTTGACCTTGTTCTGCGCGTCCACGAGGCCCATGTAGTACGTCCGGTGCGTGTAGGTGTCGCCGGTGATGAGCTTCACATACGCGGGATTCTTCAGGACGATGTCCTTGAAGACCTGGAGTGTGAACTGGGCGAATTCCAGCGTGTCCCTGGCGAGTTCCTTGAACTGCGGCAGGTCCTCTGGCTTGAGCGATTTGCTCACCCCGCCGGGCAACCCAAGCACAGGATGAATCACCTTGCCGCCGAAATACGCGATCAACTCACGCACCCGCCGCCGCATGGAAATCACTTTCTTGCCGACCTCAAGGCCGACCTTCTGAATCACGCCCACGACGTTGCGTTGCGCGGCGGGAGCGTCCGGGCCGACGATAAAATCCGGACCGCCAAGGATGTACACGTGCAGCGCGTGGTCCTCAACCATGAAGGCGTTATAGACCAACTCGCGAATCTTCCGTGCAGCGGATGTCGGCTCAACCTTGTAGAGATCGTCCAGCGCCTTGGTGGCCGCCATGTGGTGTGCGGTGGGGCAGACGCCGCAGATGCGGCTGGTGATTTGTGGCATGTCCTCGGCGGGGCGGCCAATGCTGAAAACCTCGAAGCCGCGCAATTCCGGAATTTGCATGTAGGCGCGCTCGACGTCGCCGGCTTCGTCGAGGAACACGTCAATCTTGCCGTGGCCTTCGAGGCGCGTGATGGGATCAATCGTCACGCGTCGCCGCGCTTCGTTGGCGGCCGTGTGGGCGCGGTCCTGGGCCTTGTTCCAAACTTTCTGGGTGGCGGGGTTCATGACGGCTGTGAGGTTGAGACAGGCAAATCCACTTTGCGCCGGAGCAGACTCTTCGCGAGGCCGTAGCGGTAGAACGTGCCGACCGGATCGGGAATGCCGGCTTCGATCTGTCGGATTTCCTTCTCGTCCTTTGAGGACACGTTGGCGCAAAGCGACGAGAGAATCTTCGCGCCCTGGTCGCGCACGCGGGAGGTCGGGCCGAAGCAACCGGTGCAGGGCATGTTACCGCAGGTGCAAGCCGCCTCGCAACCGCCGCGCGTGGCCGGCCCCATGCAGACGATGCCTTGCGCAAGGAAACACTTTTCAGGATCGAGCTGCGTCAGGTGCGGGCGCTTGAACGCGGTGAAGCTGACGTCAGTGGGCTTGCTGGCCTTGCGGGGGCATTCGTCGCAGAGGGCGATGTCGGGTGCGAGCACGCTGCCCTTGGGCGGGAGTTTGCCTTCGAGAATCGCGCCGATGGCGGTCTTCGTCATCTTCGGCGTCGGCGGGCAGCCGGGGATGTAGTAGTCCACATCCACGACCTGATCGAGCGCGCGGACGACGTTGCGGAATTCCGGCAGCGTGACGCAGTGGCCATTGTTCTGAAACAAGGTTTGCGGGCGCGTCTTTGCCTCGTTCACCATCGTCGGCGTTTCCTCATAGACGTAACGCAGCAACTGCTCGCGGGAGAACTGGTTGGCCAATCCTGGAATGCCGCCGGTGTGCGCGCACGCCCCGTAGGCGATGAGCAACTGGCTCTTGCGCCGGAGCAGGTGAGCCATCTCCTCCTGCTCGCTGGTGCGGATGGCGCCATTGATGAGCGTGGCGACGATGGATTTGTCAGGCATGGCCTCCACGTCCTCCTTCTTGAAATCCATTGCCACCGGCCAGAGGACGATGTCCACCGCCTCGACCACGCCGAGGATGTCCTCGGCCAGGTCCACAACGGCTTCCTCGCAGCCGCCGCACGAGGCGCACCAATAAATGGCGATCTTGGGTTTAGGCATGCGCCACCTCCGCTTCTTCGCGTTTGGCGTCTTGTTCGCTGCCATGAACCTCGGTTTCGAGCGCCGTCATTTCCCGATCCCAATCCGCAAAACGCCCCGGCAGATTCAGCGGACCGAGGACCTTGACTTGTTCCACCATGTCGTTGATCACGGTCTTCACACGCTCGCCTTCCGACGCGGAAATCCATTCGATGCGCACGCGCTGGTCTTCGATGCCCATGTCCGCCAGCACGCGCTTGAGCATTTGAAAGCGGCGCATCGTCTTGTAGTTGCCCTCGACGTAGTGGCAATCGCCCAAGTGGCAGCCGCCGATGAGCACGCCGTCCGCGCCGCGCGCGAGTGCGTCGAGGATGAACTGCGGGTCCACGCGGCCCGAGCACATGAGCCGGATGACGCGAACATTGGGCGCGTACTTGAGCCGCGAGACACCCGCGAGATCCGCGGCGGTGTAGGTACACCAGTTGCAGAAGAACGCCACGATGCGCGGTTGCCAGGTTGGTTCAGGCATAGGCCAAGACTCCTTCGATCTCGCTGAA
>CAYIOH010000492.1:0-3501 GCA_964364975.1 uncultured Bifidobacteriaceae bacterium | reverse complement strand
GCCGCGATCCTGCGGTCCGCGGAGAAGCGGCGGAACTCCGCGAGCTGCGACGCGGCGTTGATCATCTGGTAGGGGCGGGGCTCACGGGCGATGCGGCTGCGGAGTTCATCCACGCGTTGCCACAACAGTTTCCGCCGCTCTTCACCGGCGTTGGATTGCACGAGCTTGATCGCGGCGGCGGCGGCGGCGGCAGTTGCGGGAACGGGAGCCGTGGAAAAAATGAAGCTCCGGGCGCGGTTGATCAGGAAATCAATCAGGCTGCGCGAGCCGCAAATGTAACCGCCGCTGGCGCCCAGCGCCTTGCCGAGCGTGCCCATCTGGATTTCGATCTGACCGGCCACGCCAAGTTCCTCGGCCAGGCCGCGGCGATTCGTGCCGTACAATCCTGTGGCGTGGGCTTCGTCCACCATGAGCCACACGCCCAATTTATTCTTGAGGGCGACAATCTCTTTCAGCGGCGCGGCGTCGCCGTCCATACTGAAAATGCTTTCGGTGACGATGAGAGTGCGGGTTGCGTGTTGCGCGTTGCGGGATTTGGTTTTGACCCATCGAAGAATTCGTTTCAGGTCTTCAAGGTCGTTGTGCGCGAAGATGCGCAACTTTGCACCGCTCAGACGCGCGGCGTCCACGATGCAGGCGTGAACAAGCTTGTCCACGATGATGATGTCCTCCTTGTCCAACAGCGCGGTGATCGTGCCGATGGCGGTCGCATAGCCGGATGAAAAGGTGAGCGCGGCCTCAGTCCCTTTGAACCTGGCGAGCAGTTCTTCGAGTTCGTGGTGCGGCGCGAGCGAACCGCATATCAACCGTGCCGAGCCGCTGCCGGCGCCGTATTTTTCCACCGCGCGAATCGCCGCTTCCTTGAGCGCGGGGTGGTTGGCCAGGCCGAGATAATCGTTGGAGGAAAAGTTGACGAGTGTCCGGCCTGCGACTTCGATGCGCGGCCCTTGTGCCGAATCCAGGCGCCGCAGTTCGCGATACAAACCCTGCTCGCGGATGGCGGTCAGTCGCCGTCCAAGTTCTTGATCGAAGTTGGCCATTTCACTTCGGAGGCGATCAAAAAAGTATTTGCTGCCGCATGCATTTTGGTGGGATGACCCACTGCCCGGCAATCATGCTCGCGCTCACGTCGCCGGCATGATGCAGGACAGCTTCGAAAATGTCCGCAAGTTTTCGAGGGCAGGGGAGCGCGATCAAATCCGCGTTGGCGCCGCGCACGAGTTCGCCGGCCTTGCCCACCCGCCCAAGCGCTCGGGCGCCGTGGACGGTGGCCATCTGAAGGATTTGCCGGGGCGGCACACCCGGATGCCGCGCGGCAAAAGTTCGCATCTCATCGAACATGTTCAATTCCACTTCCTGGTGTCGGCGTTTGCGCACCGTCGCAAGACTGTCCGTGCCGAGGCAGAGGTTCACGCCCGCCCTGGCCAACGCCTGGCGCGGAAACGCTTCATGCCGAAAATAATCATGACTGCGTGGACAGTGAACGACGCTGACGCGCTTGCGCGCGAGCAATTCGGCGTCGCCGTTGTCGAGGTAATTGACGTGAACGGCGAGCAGATTCGGGCCGAGCAGCCGGTTCCTGGCGAGGTGCTGCACCGGTGAAACGCCACCGCAATCGGACATGTCGCGCTGACTGCGGAGAAGCCAGTCAAACATTTCGCCCCGACCGTGCCTGAACATCTCGAATTCGACAGCCGATTCCGCGACATGCGTGACAATGCGCCACCGCTGGCGGCGCGCGACGGTGGCGACGTGCTTCATCAGCCCTGGCGTGGTCGAGTAAGGCGCGTGCGGTGACAATCCCGCCCCGCAGCGGCCGGGCGGCAGCGATTCAATTTTATCGACGGCTTCGGCGAGGACGGCTTCCGGAGTGCGGCGGCTGCGGACGCCAGTCATTTCGAGGAAGGAGATCACGCGCAGCGGCGTGGCTTGCCAAACTTCAGGCAAAAGTTGGGGGATGGCCTCGATGTCGGCCACGGTCGTGGTGCCGGTGCGCAACAGCATTTTTGCGCCAGCGACCCACGATTGTGCGAAGTTGGAATATGTCCAACACGATTTCTCAGTGGTGATGCTCTTGATCCAGTCACAAAAACTTTTCGGTGGCGGAAACAGACCTGCCATGCCGGTGTAGTCGAGGTGGCAATGGGCGTTGATCAGGCCGGGCAGGAGAATCGAATCACCAAGGTCGGTTACAGGGCCGGAAAAGCGGGAGCGGATGGAACGCCAGCGACCCACCGAAGCGACACGTTCGCCGACGATGGCGACCGCGCCATCTTCGATGGGCGCACGCCGAATGGGAACAACGACACGGGCTCGGAGAATTATGGGCAAGTTGATGGCTGGTGGTTGACGATTGATCGGCACTGGTGGGCGTGTTTTGGTCTATCAACCCTTAACTCTCAACCATCAACTTACCGCTCACAGCCCGCGTTGTCTGTTACTCTCCTTGGTGCGGGCGGCTTGTTTGTGCCAGCGTTCCAAGGTTTTTTTGTTCCGCTTGCGGATTTGCTGCTCGATCTTTTTGGCGACGAGGTCAATGGCCGTGTAGAGGTCGCTCTCACGGTCCTCGGCAAATAGGTCCGGCCCGCGCACGGCCAGACGGATGGAGCATGAAAACTGTCTTTCCGGGACGCGGGTGTGGTCGTGTTCGAGGGTGACGCGCGCGTCAATGGTGCGTTTGTCAAAGTGGTCGAGCTTTTCGAGCTTGCCCACCACGTGATCTTCGATGGCTTTGGTTAGAGTAAGGTTGTGCGTGGAGAGAATTAGTTTCATGATGGCGTATTGTTCCTGAGTCAGAATAAACTGTGCGGAGAGTAATGCAAGTCCCGGTCTTGAGTTGTGCCGAAAGCTTGAACTCTCCGGTGAATCGTTTTTAATCTGCCTCGTGCCAACCAAAGTTATCGCGGTCGCCAACCAAAAAGGCGGGGTCGGGAAGACTACCACGGCTGTGAATCTGGCGGCCTGCCTGGCGGCAGTGGGTCGGCGCGTGCTGTTGTTCGACCTTGACCCGCAGGCGAATGCCACCAGCGGATTGGGCCTGGAGAAAACCGAAGGCGACAGCGCGTATCGCGTTCTGCTTGGCGAAGGCAGTCTGCTGGACAAGATCAAGAGCACCGCGTTCGAGCGGTTGGAAGTCATTCCCAGCGAAGTGGACCTTTGTGGGGTGGACGTGGAACTGGCGCGTTCGGAAAATCATCTGCTCCGCGTGGCGGACGCGTTGCAGCCGGTGCGGGACTCTGGACGGTTTGATCTGATTCTGGTGGATTGCCCGCCGTCATTGGGGATTTTGACGCTCAATGCGCTCGCCGCCGCGGACGGGCTGCTTGTGCCGCTCCAGTGCGAGTATTACGCGCTGGAAGGCATCTCCATGTTGAACCGCGTGCTCACTCAACTGCGCGAAGCTGGCGTCAACCCGCGCCTGGAAATCTTTGGGGTGGTGATGACGATGTTCGACGGGCGCACAAAGTTGTCGCATGAAGTGATGAACGAAGTGCGCGGGCA
>CAYIOH010000491.1:0-3530 GCA_964364975.1 uncultured Bifidobacteriaceae bacterium | reverse complement strand
GCTCAAGTGCGATGAAAAACCTTTTGGGACAGTTTCGGAGTGACGCGCCCTACCGGTTGACTCACCCACCTGCTCCTACGCTCACTGCCACACTTTCTACCTGCTACTTCGCTGCGGCCTTTGCCTGATATTTTTTCAACGTGTCTTCCATCTCCTTGCGCGCACCCTCGTTGTCCCCGGTAGCATCAACGGCTTTTCGTTGCCAGTTTACCGCCTCCGCCACCTGGCCGCCTTCGAACAAGGCGCGGGCATAGACGTAGAGCGCGCCGAGGTCCTTGCTTTCGGTGGCGTCCACGCTGGTTCTGGCGAGTTTCGCGGCGAGGTCGTAATCACGCGTCTGCAAACGTTTTTCCTCCAAGATTCCCCAGGCGACCTGCAGCGGGGCGCGGGGATTCTTCGGCTTGGCGGCAGCGAGCTGTTTGGTCAGTTCCGCCAATTCGCCGGAGTCTCCCTTGCCGCCGGCCGCTTGCATGTAGTCGTTCACCAGTTTGTTGAACGCCACGTTCGTCTTGAACTCCACCGGGTCAAAATCCTTGGGCGCGCTTTCGGCCAGTTTCTTTTCGATGCTGGCCAGGTTGGCACCGCCCTTGCCGTCCATTACGGCAATCTGGTAATCGCGCAGCAAGCCTTGGAATTTTAGGTCCTTGATGACTTCGGCCGCACTGAATTTTTCGCCCGGCTCGATGCCGCCCAGTTCGGCGTCGAGGGCTTCGAGTTTCCGGCCCATCTCTTCGAGCTTGGGATCATTGAGGTCGCGGCTGGCGGCCGTTTTGAACTCCTCGAGCTTTTTCCGGGCGGCGGCGCGTTTCTTTGACTTCTCAAGATCGAACTTGCCGCCGACAACTTCTTCGAGGGACTTCTCCAGGTTGTCCATCGGGTGGCCGTGCCAGACGATGCGTCCCGCCTTGTCCACGATGAACGCATGGGGAATGCCGTCAATGCCAAACGCTTCCATGTAGGCCGCGCTAGTTTTCCTGTCATCGTCCACGGCCACCGTGTAATCCATCTTGTCGCCCATCTTCGCGACGAATTTCTTCACCGTTGACGCGTCCTCATCGCTGATCCCAACAAAGACGACGTCCTTGAATTTCTTTTGCATCTCAGTGAGATGCGGAATGCTCGCGCGACAGGGCGGACACCAAGTGGCCCAGAATTCGACCACGACGATCTGTTTGCCCTTGGTCCCGGCGAGGTCCACGGGTTTGCCTTTGACCCATTCGGAAATTCTCAGGGGCTTGGCAGCATCGCCGAGTTCGGCGGCGGGCGCGAGCGGGGTCAGCGCCAGAATGGCGGCGAGGGACACGGCGGATGACAAGAGTAATTTCATGATGTATGGCATTGGACGTTGTTCGAGTGTGACCGAACATTATACGCACGACGTGTGCGCGTCAATGCGAGTCGGCGTGGTGCGGCGCTCCGCGGTTTGGGCAATGCGCAACTTGCGCCGCGTCAGATATGCTTCGAATCGTGCTCGTCTTTCTTCGTGTAGCCGGAATCCTGCCGTTTGAAGTTCACCTCGTTCTTCTTCATGTAAGCGGCGAAAACATCGTCCGCGCTCATGCCGAGCACCTGCGCGAGGCTGATGAGAAAGTGAAACAAGTCCACCACCTCGACGCGGGCGTTTTGCTCGTCGAACTTCTGATACTTGGCCCACCATTTCCACGGAACGCTGTCGGTGAGTTCGGCGATTTCCTGCGTCATGGCGCGGCAATAGTTGAGAATCCATTTGGCCTTCTCCTCATCGCTCATGTCTTCCATGCGCACACCGATGCGGTCGTTGAGGGCCTTCTGCATTTGCCACAGTTCACGGAGCTGGTCGGATTGTTCCATGCGCAAAGCATTTGGTTGGGGCGGGTTGGAAGCAAGCCAGAATGTGTGGCGGGTGACGGCTGGTGAGTGGCGGGAACATAACAAGGTCTCGTCACTCGTCACCCGCCACTCGCCACTCTCCTCAAACTTTCCGCTTTGAACTTCGCCCGCTGGATTCTATAACTCCGCCATGCTGCCGAAATTACTGGCTCATGGCGGGCCGATGCTCTGGGTGATCCTGTTCGCGGGCGCGGTGGGAATCGTCGTGTTTATCGAGCGCTTCCTGCACTGCCACCGCGCGCAAATCAACTCCACCGAATTCCTCAATGGTGTGCGCACCGTGCTCAAGCGCGACAACGTCGTCGAGGCGCTCTCCATTTGCGACGCTACGCCCGGGCCGGTGGCGCGGTTGGTCAAGACCGCCATCCTCAACCGCGATCAGGGCCGCGACCGCGTACGCGAAGCTGTCGAAGCCGCCGGCCACGCGGAAGTGCCGCGCCTCGAAGAACAACTCGGCTTCCTCGCGACCCTCACCCGGCTCGCGCCGTTGCTGGGCCTGCTCGGCACCGTGCTCGGCTTCATGGACGTATTCAAGGAAATCGAAAGCGCGGGGCTGAACGCTCACGTCAACCTGCTTTCGGCGGGCATCTGGCAGGCGTTGACCTGCACGGCGGCGGGATTGGCCGTCGCGATTCCGCTTCACGCCGGCCACAACTACCTCGTCAACCGCGTGAACTCCATCGTGCTCGACATGGAGCGCGTCGCGGCGGAAATTGTCAACATCGTGACCGATGGCAACGGCAGCAAGAGCGCATGAAATTTCACCGCAACGCCAGAATGTTGGGTGGCATCCTGGATGCCGCTCCCATCGTGTCGGTGGTATTTCTGATCGTGATCTTTGTGATCCTCGGGCCGCTGGCTTATACGCCGGGTGTTCACATTCAACTGCCCGCCGCCAACGATCTGCCCGGCACGGACAAGCCCACCGTCACGGTCGCCGTGGACGCAGCCAACCAGCTTTACTACGCGAACCAGCTCATCAGCGAACGGGAATTGAGATCCCGCCTCGCTGCCGCCAGGGCCAATTCCCGCGAACCGTTGACGCTTATCGTGCAGGCGGACAAGAGTGTGACTTACGATTATCTTGTGCGATTGACGTTGCTCGCGCGCGACGCCGGCATCCACGACGCGTTGCTTGCCACGTTGCCGCGACTCATCGCCGCCCCAACGCCGGAAGGCACAAAACCATGAGCCGTTTAATGCTTGTTGTGGTAGGGCGTGATTTCGGCAGAGGATCATGAACTCTGTGCCGATGGAATCGCGCACGCACGAGGCAACAAAGCTTTCGAGTGACGCCTCGTGGTCGCGCCGGCGCCGGTGACTGCTGTCTCCTTCGTAAAATTCTGGATTGCCAACCTCGGCCTCCATGTGCTATTTATCCCTCTGGGGTTGGCTCTCGCGCCCCGGCCCGTCAAAAAACTCCTCATCGTTCCTCTCGTCGTCCTGTTTCTTCTTCCCAATCTTTTCCGTCTTTCCCCGGACATGATCAACAATCATAAATTTTTTAACTTCTTCCTCATCCTCGGAAACATGTTTTCTGCATATGCAATATACAGACTCTTTTCTTTTTTGCAACACCGTATAGGTCTTATAAAACTCATAGGTCATATAAGTCTTATCAACGTTGTCTTTTTCTCAACTCTTTCCGGTCTCATCGACTT
>CAYIOH010000490.1:0-3533 GCA_964364975.1 uncultured Bifidobacteriaceae bacterium | reverse complement strand
GCTGATCGCGGCATTCGCCGGATTGTTTCCCCATCAACGGCTCACGCTGCTGCTCTTCTTCCTGCTACCCATCACACTCACGGCGCGGACGTTGTTGATTGCGAGCGCGGCCATCGCTGTGTTCGGTCTCCTGCTGGCCGGCGACAACGTCGCGCACGGCGCGCACCTCGGCGGTATGTTGGCGGGCTTTATTCTGATTCGTTGGGGAGGCAACCTGCGGGTCAGTCTTTCAAAGTGGCGGCCGCTGCAAGCCCGCCAGCGAAAACGCGAACTGGTTCGCGCCGCCGTTGTCCGGGGCCGCCCCTGGCGGACGACGCCAACTGAGACAGAGGTGGAATTGCCGCCCGAGGAATTCATCAGCCGGGAAGTGGACCCCATCCTCGACAAGATTTCTGCGCACGGCCTCCAAAGTCTCACCGACCGCGAACGCAGAATTCTGGAAGTTGCGCGCAAGAAAATGACGAAACGCTGATCGTTAAGCGGTTGAAGCGTTAAACCGTTGAAACGTGGCGCATCGTCGGCTCACCTCGTTGCAACGTTTTAACGCTTTAACGGTTTAACGGTTTCCATAAAATCCGCCCATGATTACGCGCTACTCTCGACCCGAAATGCGGGCCATCTGGACCGACGAAAACAAGCTTCGTATCTGGTTGCAAATCGAACTCCTCGCCAGCGAAGCGCTGGTGAAGGAAGGCGTCGTGCCGCGCAAGGATTTCGCGAAGATCAAAGCCGGTTGCGACAAATGGTTTGCTGATCTTCCCGGCCTTGTTGAGCGACAGAAGGAGTTGGAGAAAGTCCTCAACCACGACGTCCTTGGCTTCACCACCGCCGTCGCCGAGAAGATCAACGACAAGGCCAGCCGCTGGTTTCACTTCGGCCTGACGAGCAGCGACGTGGGCGACACCTGCTACGCGGTGCAAATGGCGCAATCGGCGGACATCCTGATCGCCGACGTGAAGAAACTGTTGCCGGTGATCGCCCGCCGCGCGAAGGAACACAAGTTCACGCCTTGCATCGGCCGCAGTCACGGCATCCACGCTGAACCAACGACGTTCGGCCTCAAGCTGGCGCTGATGTACAGCGAATTTGAACGAGCGCTGGTGCGATTGCTTCGAGTGAAAGATACGGTGGCAGTCGGCAAGTTATCTGGCGCCGTTGGCACGAGTGCGCACCTTTCGCCGCAAATCGAGGCGAGGGTGTGCGAGCGTCTCGGCCTGAGTCCCGCGCCGATTGCCACCCAAGTTGTACAACGCGATATTCATGCTGAATTCCAGACCACGCTGGCGCTCGTCGGCGCCAGCATCGAGCGCTGGGCGGTTGAGTTTCGCCACTTGCAACGCACGGAAGTCCTCGAAGCCGAGGAAGCCTTTACCAGAGGCCAGAAAGGCAGCAGCGCCATGCCGCACAAGCGCAACCCCATCACGTGGGAACGCCTCACCGGCCTCGCGCGCGTGCTGCGCGGCAATGCGATGGCATCGCTGGAAAATGTCGCCCTCTGGCACGAGCGCGACATCAGCCACAGCAGCGTCGAGCGCATCATCTTCCCCGATTCCTGCACGCTGCTCGATTACATGTTCGGCCTGCTCACGCGCCTGATGGACGGGATCGTCGTCTATCCCGCGAACATGAAGAAGAACCTCGGCCTCTCGCTCGGCATGTGGAACAGCCAGACGGTGCTGCTCGCGCTCATCAAGAAAGGCCTGACCCGCGAAGCCGCCTACAAACTCTGCCAGGACGCCGCGATGAAAACCTGGGAAGTCAAGCATGCCGGTCGCGACGACGCCGACTTTGTCGAACAACTCAAGTCCGACCCTGGCGTGGCGAAACATTTCAAGCCCGGCGAACTCGAAGCCCTCTGCTCGCTCGATTTCCATTTCAAGGAAGTGAACAACCGGTTCAAGAAGCTGGGGCTGTGAAAAATCAAAATAAACTTCGAGATGAACTCGGAAACGTAGTAAATCCGGTTCTCGTGATATGCGGACTAGGGAAACGCTGATTTAATCGCTCCGCTTCCAATTTATTACTGACGGCCCCGCCCTTGTTTCCTAAACTCATGGGCCTGACCCACCAGACGAGTTTTTCTCAAGCCGAGTTCGCCGAAAAAAAGAAGATCACCCGCCGCGAGCGATTCCTCGCGCGCATGGAAGAAATCATCCCGTGGGCGAGCCTGCTGGCGGTTCTTGAACCTTTCTATCCGAAGGGAGAACGCGGTCGCCCGCCCATCGGACTGGAGCGCATGTTGCGGATGTATTTCCTCCAGCCATGGTATGGACTGGCCGACGAAGCGCTCGAAGACGCCATCTACGACAGCCAGGCGATGCGGGGATTCGCCCGCATCGATCTCGCCGCCGATGGCGTGCCCGATGCCACCACGCTCTTGAAATTCCGTCGTCGGCTCGAAACCCACGACCTGTGCAAAGGTCTCTTCACCGCCATCAACGCGGATCTCACCGCACGCGGCCTGATGATGCGCGAAGGCACATTGGTGGACGCCACGCTCATCGCCGCCCCGCCCTCCACCAAGAACAAGGAGAAGAAGCGCGACCCGGAAATGCATCAGACCCGCAAAGGCAACCAATGGTATTTCGGAATGAAAGCGCACATCGGCGCGGATCGGGACAGCAAGCGGGTTCACACCGTGGTCGTCACAGCGGCCAACGTCGCGGACATCACGAAAACGGCGGAACTGCTGCACGGCCATGAGACACAAGTCCATGCCGACGCTGGCTACACCGGAGTGGAGCAGCGAGAGGAAATCACGGCGCTGGTCAGGCCGATTGACTGGCAGCTTGCGCGCAAACGCGGGCAGATCAAAACGATGGAAGAAGGCCCGGAGAAAGAAACGCTCAAGGCATCAGAGAAAGGCAAAGCCTCGGTGCGAGCGTTCGTAGAGCATCCCTTCCACATCCTCAAAAACATTTTTCGACACCGGAAGGTGCGCTATCGAGGGCTGGCCAAAAACGGGCATCAACTCTACACGCTCTTCGGCTTGGCCAACGTGGTGATAGGCGCGCGGCAGGCCACGGCGTGAAAGTCCGCGCGTCCAGCCTGCTGCGAAGGTGAAAAAAGGCGGCCAACCCCCTCGACCCAACCGGAACAGGCCTGCGAACCCAAGCCGCCCGCCGCCATTTTCCGCCGCTGCGGACGTATTCCCAACCATCAGAAATTGAAAATTGTAAAACTGCCTTTATTCAGCGTTTCCCTAGAGTGTGAACCTCGAATTCGCCAATCAGTTCTGCCGCATCTGGATTTTGAATTGGAGATCGTTGCTGCTCACAATAAAGATCGACTGTTAGCCGCATTGGCATCGAAAAAGCCTGGTTTGTGCGTCTGTGAGTTCTATGTGAGCTGTGAGCCAGTTCCTGAAATCACGGATGATGATGATTCTCGATGGAACGTAATCATGAGAGGGCTTTCTGGCGCGATGGGAATGGGGAGCGTGCCGATCTATCAAATAATCGAGGAATTTAGGAGTATTAGAGGGTGTTCCGAAAGTTTTTGCAACTGGTTCAGATGATGTGGGCTACGCCAAT
>CAYIOH010000489.1:0-3533 GCA_964364975.1 uncultured Bifidobacteriaceae bacterium | reverse complement strand
TAGGGCCGCTTGTCGTTCCTGTTCCTGCGCATCAATTCCCGCTTGTTTGGTTTGCAACCTTTGATTTTCTTCGCGTGATTTTCCAAGCTGAAGTGTTTGTTGGCGAAGCACTCCAACCTCGCCACGAAGTCGCAGCAATTCGTTTTTATCTTTTCGCCGTTGTTCCACCTCGTCGTTATTCTGCGACGCGGCTGACAAGGCTGTATCTCGCTCAGCGGTCAACTGATTCAGTTGAGCGATCAATTGTTGATTCTCGCTACGCAAACGATTTGCTTCACGTTGCTGCACGAGATGTGCGCCTGTGCCAGCGGCAATGGCGGCGACAACGATTGACGCGATGGATTTGATGTTTAGCCAGTTCATAGTTGTGTATGTTGCGATGGTTGCGGTTGTTCCGGCGAGCGCAGCGGCGGCGGTTGAAATCGTGACGACCAATCCAACCGGCGCGGCTTGAACGGCGTTGGCCGTGAGCACCACGCCAAGGCTGGCGGCGCTCGCCGTGACACCCCGGCGTTTCAGGAACTCCTCCAATTTCTCCAGGGCGCGCGTCACTCTCATGCGCGCGGCGTCTTCGTTGCTGCCCAGCGCCTCACCGACCGAGCGGAAATCGTGCTGCTCAAAAAAGCGGAGCAGGATGGCGGTGCGATCCGCTTCGCCCAGTTCATTGATGGCTTCGTCGAGCAGCGGCGCGACCTGGGAGAAGTCCGCTTCGGAATGGTTTTGCAGCGCATTCATTTCCACGGCCTGCCTTTCACGGGATTGGCGACGACGTTCGCCACGCAGGGTGTTGGCGGCCACAAAGCACGTGTGCCGATGCAACCAGCCGCCGAGCCGGACCTCTGGGGAAAGTGTCCGCACCAGGCGGGCCAGGTCCACAAAGACGGTTTGCGCCACGTCTTCCGCCCGATGCGTATCGCCCTCGACCAGCCGGAGCGCCGTCGAATAGACTAGGTCAACGTAGCGGGCGATCAGTTCCCGGAAGGCGGCGTCCGAGCCGTTCCGGCGGTATTCGGCGAGCAAGTCTTGGCTGTCCGTCATGTTCAATCATCAGTAAAGACCCGCCGGAGTGGGAAACCGAACAAAAAAAGTTTTGGGCGGAAACGGGAAATACTACAGACTACAGGAGTCAACGGGACGGCAGGGGTGAAGTTGGGAACCAGGAACTGACACCGTTCGGAAAAACCTCAAAGAAATCTTGTCCCCCGGAAGAACGCCGCGTATTGATTTCAACCGCCGCCGGCAGGTGGGCTCCATGAAATTCTTACTCCATGCTTTTGTTTCGCTACGCGCGCTCGGAGCGATAACGACCGGTCTTCTTTGCCTCGGCGCGAGCGGAGCGGCGTGCGCCGACGGGTTGAGGAACTTGGTGGTGCCGTTGCCGATTGGCGATACCGCGCTGACCGACATTGGGCTTTACCAAGTTGGGTGGCAGTCCTACGGCAGCGAGCCGGTGCGGATGCCGGTGTCATGGGCGGGGCACGCCGATGAGCGCACGGGCCTTTCCTACAAGCCGTGGGGCCGCGTCTTTGGCCGCGAGGCGCTGCTGATCCACTCGCCTTGGCGCGTCCCGCCGGGCCGGACTTGGGCGGAGTATGAACTCGCGCTGCCGCGCCTCACGCCCATCAAGTTCTCCTTCAGCATCGTGATGGGGCCGGACGCGGGCGTGCCCGACAAGAGCGACGGGTCCACCTTCTCCTGCTACCTGACCGCCGACGGCGTGGAGCGCGAGTTGATGCGCGAACATCAAGCCACGGACAAATGGAAACAATTCGACTTCGACTTGTCGCAGCATGCCGGCAAGACGGTCAAGCTCCGTTTGCAAGTCGAGCCGGGGCCGAAGAACAATCCGTCTTGGGACTGGTCCTTATTCGGCGACGCGAAGTTCACTGTCGGCACGGGACAGGATTCGCGGGACGAATTGCTGAAGCGCTTCACCGCCACGCGAGCTTACGCGGCCACGTCCAAGGCAAGCCTGCTGGCGTTGAGCAACTCGGCCAGCAATGGCGTCGTCCCGTCGAATTTGCTGCCGTTCTCAAACAGACTCGAACGCACCGCCGACGGATGGCGCTTCAATTACGTGGGCGCGGATGGCCCGGTGATGTTCACCTTCACCCCGGCCACCGGCACGCTGGACGATTTCACGGCGCAACTTGGCAAGGGCCGTGCGTTCCTGCCGGCAACAGGCGGCGGCGCAATCGTCGCGCGCAAACGCGCAGACAAGACGGAGGAGGTTCAGGCCCGCGGCGGCCGGGCGGTGGAAGTGCGTCGTGAGGGCGACACGCTCAACGTGGTTTGGGAATACGATCTGCCGGATCAGCCGCTGCGCATCGCGTGGCGTTACCGGATGCAAGGCAAGGCGCTGGTGGTCTCCACGCGGTGCGATGAGCCGGTGATCAGCCGTTTCAGTCTGGGAAACGCCGCCGCGCCGCTGCGCCGAACTCTGACGGTGCCGTATCTGCCGGGAGTCGTGAACTATCTCCCCATTGAAAGGGCTTTCGTCTGCCGTTACCTGGATTGGACGCAATCCCGCGCCTCGGAATGTCCGCAAGGCGAAGCCGCCTACCATCTCACGACCGCCAGCAACCGCAACGCGCTCGTCGAAACCGGCTACATTGCCGTCTCGCCGGACATTGGTGAGGTGCTGCCGAACATTCCGCATCCGGCGTCGCCGTTTCTCGGCGTGCTCGGCCCGCGCGTGATGCTTGACATCTGGGGGCACAGCGGAGGCACGTTTGCCGGCGATGCGCGGAAGCTCCGCGAACTGAAGGACCATGGGGTGGATCACCTCGCCATCATCCAGCACGCCTGGCAGCACTACGGTTACGACGTGAAGTTGCCGGATCATATCCCCGCCAACCCGGCGCTCGGTGGCGACGAGGGCATGAAGCTGTTCGGGCGGGCGGCCAACGAGTGCGGCTATCTCTGGGCGCTGCACGAAAACTACCTTGATCTCTACCCCGACGCGCCGAGCTACGACGCCACGGCGCGGGTGTTGAAGGCCGACGGTTCGCCGTCGCTCGGCTGGTTCAACGAGGGCACCAAAGTCCAGGCCTTCGGAATCAAGGCCACGCGCATGCTTGGTTTTGCGCGGCAGAATTCACCCGAAGCCCACGCCCGCTACGGCACGACCGCCGCCTACCTCGATGTGCATACCTGCGTCCCGCCGTGGAACCAACGTGACCACGACGCCGCGCAACCGCAGGCGGCGATGCTGTCGTTGCGGGTGCAACGCGAGCCGGAATTGTTTGAGTTCGAGCGCGACACGCACGGCGGTCCTCTGTTCGGCGAGGGCGCGAATCACTTTTACTGGGCGGGCCGTTGCGACGGCGTTGAGGCACAGGTGGCGGGCGCCGAAGACCACGCGCCGTTTCTCGATTTGGACCTGCTGAAACTCCACCCGCAGATGGTGAATCACGGCATGGGTTATTACGAACGCTGGTATCGCAGCGGATATGGCCTCGCATGGGGCGTGGATGCCGGCAGCCCGCGCAGCCTCGATCCTCAGCGCTGCGTCGAGGAGGCGCGGGCGCTCA
>CAYIOH010000488.1:0-3534 GCA_964364975.1 uncultured Bifidobacteriaceae bacterium | reverse complement strand
CCTCGACGCCGCAGAACAGCCCGAGTCTGTTGGAATTTGAATATCTGGCCGACCCGGCGAAATTGAAAAGCGAGAAGCGACTGAAAGCGGTACTGATCTGCTGCCCTTGGGATGGCTACCGCAAAGTTAAGTTTCCCAAAGGCGTGAAGGTGTTTGATCCGTGGGGAGTCTTGAGTTAAACGCGGGGCTTCAGAATCCTTTAAGACTCACCTGCGCTCCGCGTACGGATTAGGCCTTGGTCGTGCTTGGCGAAATGCTTGATGCGCTTCAGCACGCACGCGCAGGAAGGTCTCGGCAAGAAATACAGCAAAATTTCAGGCAAAAGTTCGTCTTTGACTTTTCGCTTGGCCGCTGCCACTCTTACGGCAGCAAGTTGCAGCCGTTCGATCACGCCTCATTTGAGTCGCAGAGCAGCGACCCTCCTTGACCGGCAAAGCCAACGCGGTGTCTTTATGAACAAAAAAGTCTTGTTAACCAGTGTGTGCCGTCCGATGGGGCCGAAATACGGCGATGCATCGTCGGTCGGCTACGAACTCCTTTACCGGCAGGTGCTGCGCGCTCAGGGTATTTTCAGCCCGCGCACGGTGAACGTTCATTTCGGCCTCGATTACATCGCTGAAAATCTCGACGTGCCAACGGTGGTGCTGCAATACCCGTCGCAGCGCGAACTCATCAAGGAACTGAAGAAGGGCTACGACTATGTTGGCATCTCGTTCATCATGGCGGTGATGCACAAGATGAAGGAAACCGTCGCCTTGATCCGAAAACACGCCCCAAACAGCAAGATCGTTCTCGGCGGCTACGGCACCGTGCTGAAAGACGATGTGCTCAAGCCGTACGCGGACCACATCTGCCGCGAAGAGGGTGTGGCGTACTTCCGCCGGCTGCTGGGCGAACCGGAAATCCCGATGCCCTACAAGCACCCGCTGATCGTAAGCTGGCTCAAGATTTTCGGCTGGAAAGTCTCAGGCACAGGCAAAATCTTCGCCGGACTCGGTTGTCCGAACGGCTGCGACTTCTGCTGCACTTCGCATTTCTTCTCCCGCAAACACATCAAGCTGTTGCCGGAAGGCAAAAACATTTACGCCGTCGCGGAACGTTACCTCGATTTGGACCCCAGCCTGGTCTTCCTGATTCTGGATGAAGATTTCCTGCTCAACAAAAAGCGCGCGATGGAATTTCGCGATTGCGTGATCAAGGGCGGAAAGAAACTGTCAATTTTTGCCTTCTCCAGCATCAAGGCCATCAGTCAATACACGGTGGAGGAAATCCTGGAGATGGGCATTGACGGTTTCTGGATCGGTTACGAAGGCACGCGGTCGAATTATGCCAAACAGCAGGGCCGGCCTATCGCGGACATTCTCACGGAGTTCCGCGAGCATGGGATTACAGTGCTGGCGTCCATGATCGTCGGATTTGATTATCAGACACCGGAAGTGGTGGCGGAGGAACTGGCCGGGCTGATGAAGGTCAAACCGGCGCTGGCGCAATTTTTGATTTACGGCCCCGTGCCCGGCACGCCGTTTTACGAGCGGATCATCAAAGAGAATTTGTTGCAGGACGTTTATACGAACGACAAGGACTTGTTCTACCGGCGCGCGGATGGGTTCCGGACGATGATCAAACACCCGACGCTCTCGCCGGAGCAGATCGAGGACATCCAGCGTTGGTGCTTCGAGCAGGATTTTCAGCGGCTTGGCCCCAGCATTTATCGCGTGCTCGAAGGGCGCTTGCTCGGCTATCAGAAACTCAAGGATTCACCGAATCCAATCCTGCGCGCCAAGGCCGACTACTACGCCAGGGAGTTGCGGGTGGCCTATCCAGTATTCCTCGCGGGCCGACTGCTCGGACCCAACACCACCGTGCGACGTTGGATTGGCGATTTGGAACGGCGCATTCACGCGGAGTTGGGGCGCCCCGCGCCCGGCGAACGATTCAAGTCGGTTATGGCCGTGGGCGCCGCGCTGTGGACCGCACTGACGTTGAAGCTGGATTGGTTTCAGCATCCCAAATTGCAACGGACGACCTATCGCCTGCCGGAGAAGCGCTGGAGCGCGTTTCATCTCTGGGATGAACTCCATCGCAAAGTCTCGATTCCGGATCTTTCCATTCAGGTCGAACTGCAACACGCGAAGAAGCAGGTGTGGCTGCGGCTCGAAGGCGCTCTTTCAACCGCCGATGCCGCGGGTTTGGGCCAGCGAATCCGCGATTCCCTGGCACGGAGCAAAAGCCGCCTCGTGCTCGACCTCAACAAACTCCACTGGGACAAGGTGGGCGACTTGCGTCCCCTTCGGGAGAAGCTCGCGGCCTATCGCTCCCGCATTCGACTCGTCCTGCCCAAGCTGGCGGCGGCGCATCCTGAAGTGATACTTTTCGCCAGCATGTTCCAGCACTACAAGGGCTGAGGAATTCAAGCTCGCTTCCCACGAGCGGCCCTGAACAATCCCGCCGCCCGATCCCGTGCTAGGGGCCACCCAGGAACGACCAGCGCGAACCGGCGCGAGCTTGCGTGCCTCCAGCCAATGTCTTACTTTCCGCGCCTTTGCGATTTGAGACATACAACTTGAAACACCTATGAGCGTATTGATTGTCGGTTCGACGGCGTTGGATTCCATTAAAACTCCCAAGGCGGAAAACCCGCGGTTGCTGGGCGGCTCGGCAAGTCACGCGGCGGTGGCGGCGAGCTTTTTCTCGCCGGTGAAATTGATTGGCGTCGTGGGCGAAGACTTTCCCAAGAAATACATCCAGCTTTATCGCCGGCACAAAATTGATCTCGCCGGTCTGCAAATTCTTCCGGGCAAAACGTTTCACTGGTCGGGCGAATACGAGTTGAACATGAACAATCGCCGGACGCTGCTGACGGAACTCGGCGTGTTCGAGACATTCACGCCGCACCTGCCGGCCGCGCACAAGACCGTGCCGTTCGTGCTGCTGGCCAACATTGCGCCGTCGCTCCAGCATCACGTGCTCGACCAGATGGGCCGCGCGAAATTCGTCGTGGCCGACACGATGGACCTGTGGCTCAACATCGCGCTGGCGGATTTGGTGAAGCTGCTCAAGCGCATTGACGGCTTCGTGCTCAACGACAGCGAAGCGCATCATTTGACGAAGGAAGACAACGTGTTCGCCGCGTTGCGCAAAATCCACAAACTCGGACCGAAATACGTCATCATCAAAAAAGGTTCGCACGGTTCGATCCTGTCCGGCCCGCGCGGGTTCTTCATCTGCCCGGCGTATCCGCTGCACACGGTGGTGGACCCGACCGGCGCGGGCGATTCGTTCGTGGGCGGGATGATGGGCTACCTGGCCAGCGCCAAAGGTTCGGTGGACGACAACATCCGCCGCGCAATGATTCACGGTAGCGTGGTGGCGTCGTTCTGTTGCGAAGGATTCGGACTGAACCGCACCGCGAAAGTGAAGCGCGCCGACATTGACCGGCGCGTCCGGAAATTGGAGAAGCTGACGAAGTTTTAGTAGAGGGAGCGCGGCGTTCAGAGCCTGTGTGAAAAATCGGGTGGCGTTTCATACGGGGGC
>CAYIOH010000487.1:0-3539 GCA_964364975.1 uncultured Bifidobacteriaceae bacterium | reverse complement strand
GCCGAGGCCAGATTGAATCAGTTGATGGCCGAACTGCCGAAGCTCCAAGGCGAAGTGGATGCACTCAAAGTGAACAACCTATCCGCCGACGAAGTGCTTTCCGAAGCGCATACCCTCTATGACCGCTGGCCCAAACTGCCGACCGAAGACAAGCGCAAGATCGCCGAAAGCATCATTGAAAAGATCATCATCGGTGACCGCGAGATTGACATAAACTTCTCATGTCTGCCATCTTCTGAAGAAATGACAAAATCCCAACAGCAGTTGAGAGGGCCGGGGTGAGGGAGAGCGCTGCGAAGTTCCGCGCCCCTCACGCCGCGCAGCGCCGATCATGCAAAGCCCTTGTTACCTCGTCGATCGCCACCAAATCCTCCGTGCCCGAATTTCTTGCCACGTTGACCAATGGCTTTGGGCTGTTCGATACCAATGTGAAGTTTAGCGCAAACTCGGTCACGAATGGCGTGATCGACGTTGAACATATAAAAATGTGAAGTCACGAGTTGTTTGAGCACAGTTGAGGCGAGCAAGTTCTTATGAACAGCTGCATAAAGCTCAACACATTCGTGTTCAGGAAAGGCTGCGAAATGGTCCAATTTGATGGCCAGCTCGATCATTTTCACAGAATTTAGCGGGGCAGATTCAGACAATGCAGCGTAAGTTTTGTGGAGTTGTTGCGTACCCGCTGACGTGGAAGTCTTGTGAAGAACTGCGTGAGCCCACCCACATGCAAAAAAGAACAAAAGCGCCTGCGATGCTTCGATAACCTTGCTCCTGTGAAGTTTTGGATTTACCTCATGGATGTGTTCGGCAAAAAAGTTAGTAAGAAATTCGATATGCTTCTCCATCAGTCCGTAAATGAAGCTAAGGGTTCTTAGGCCGACATCAAAACACTCTGAGGTCAATTCGAGTTTAAGCTCGCCCTTCATCGAACCTGAGTAGTTCTTAACGATTTGCCCAAGCACTTCGATCATCTTGAACGAAGCGTTTATGCGAAGTATGTCGTTCAGTTGCTTTTCTTCTTCATCATCATCGTAAGACGGGTCAGGCTTTTCCTGCTGTTGCTGTATCTGTGTATTGGCATCGATGCGTTTAAGCACCTTCTGACGATTCACTTTCGGATCCCCATGACGTGCTCGTGGCCGGTAAGAATTACATCGGATGTCTCTTCAACAAACTCCTGAACCTGCCGGGCATTTTCGCTTACCAGCCAATTGAAAGGATGGTGCAACACGCTCACGCTAACCTGCGAATCTGCGACATTATTATTTGGCAAGAACTGTGAAGGAAAAAGCAATTGCCCTTGTTTCTCCTGTCGGCGTGACAATCAAGCAGTGTTATACAGATTGAACACGATGATCCGGTCACCCACAGGAAATGAAACAGAATTGGCCAAATAATCTGACTGTTTAGCGTAGGTGTGGCCAATTTCCTTCTCCGCAAACTTAAAGAAGTCCTTTTGAGGTTTCAGACAGTTCGTGAGAAAAGCGTCATCAAGGTTTTTCTTGGTATTGCTAAGCAGGCTTTCAGTCAGTGTGCGCCGCGTTTCGTCGTCCTTTTCAAAATCACAATCGTGGTTTCCGGGGAGCGTGACGAAATGCCAATTCTTAACTTCGGACACTTCGCTCAAACTGCGCCGTAAAGTACTGATGAATTCAGTGGCTTTTTCATACTCTTCAGCCTTTCCGGAATACGCGATGTCCCCACTGAGCACGAGAAAGCCAGCCTCGAATGACATCTGTTGCCCTGTCACGACGCCTTGGATGCCAGCAATTTTCGCGAAGATATTGTTGCGGCCTTCTTTGAGGTGTATGTCGCTCAAGTGAAGAAACAAAACGCTCATGCCTGGGCTGTTGGTCAGGATATTCATACCAGTTCAAAAATGTTAAGCACCAGGCTCCAACTCGGCAACAGTTCAATTCTACAATTTTTGCGTAAGGATTCCCGATCCGCTTACCGTCTCGCGCGGTCGCACCCAACTTTTCAAAGCTTTCCTTGATCGTGGCCGTGTTCTGAATCCGCGCGAGCCGGACGTAAAGTCCGTCCAGCGCCAACAATTCCTCGTGCGCGCCGCACGGTTCCACACAAAAACGGCGTGCAGAGGACTGACGCGCCCTACCTGAAAGATTTTGAAATGTGGGGTTGGTGTTCCTTTGGAGCTTGGTGTTTGGAATTTGGAGTTTTACTTTCACCCCATGTCGCGCGATTACGTTTTGCAACCATTCCATTCTGCCGTCCACCTGCAGATTGATTACGCGCGCGAACTCAACGAGCAGCAACTCGCCGCTGTCACCGCGCCGCCCGGCCCGGCGCTGGTCATCGCGGGCGCGGGTTCGGGCAAGACCCGCACGCTCACCTACCGCGTCGCCTATCTGCTGGAACAAGGCATCCCGCCCGACCGCGTCCTGCTGCTGACCTTTACGAACAAGGCCGCCGGTGAAATGATGCGCCGCGTGGCCGACCTGCTCGGACAGGAACTGGCTTCGCTCTGGGGCGGCACCTTTCACTCCATTGGCAATCGCATCCTCCGTCAGCACGCCAAGCTGCTCGGCTTCGAGCGCGATTTTACGATCATGGACCGCGAAGACGCCAAGCATCTCATCGCCACGTGTGTCGGCGAGTCGGATATTGACGTGAAGGCCACGCGCTTCCCTAAAGCCGAAGTGCTCGGCGATATTTTTTCGCTCGCGGTCAACACGGAGAAATCCATCCCGCAGATTCTCGGCGAGGAGTACGGCTATTTCGACACGCTTGCGCCGCAGATCGAGGACGTGCAGAAGCGTTACGCCGCCCGCAAACGCGCCACGAACGCGATGGATTTCGATGATTTGCTGGTGCTCTGGCTTCGGCTGCTCAAGGGCCACGAAGAAGTGCGCGATCACTACCAACGCCGTTTTCAGTTCATCCTGGTGGACGAATACCAGGACACAAACAAGCTCCAGAGCGATCTCATTGATTTGCTGGCCGCCCGCCACCACAACGTCATGGTCGTGGGCGACGACGCGCAGAGCATCTACGCCTGGCGCGGGGCGAACTTCGCGAACATCCTCAAGTTCCCGGAGCGCTATCCGGAAGCCAAGACCTACAAGATCGAAACCAACTATCGCAGCACGCCGGAGATTCTCAACGCGGCCAACGCGGCCATCGCCGCCAATGTTTGCCAATTTGCCAAGCAACTCACTCCCGCGCGCAAGTCCGGGGCGAAACCCGCGCTCGTGACTTGCGGCGACGCCTCCGAACAGGCCGCGTTTGTCGCGCAACGCGTGCTGGAACTCCGCGACGAAGGTTCGGACTTGAACAAGATGGCTGTGCTGTATCGCTCGCACTTCCACGCGCTGGAGCTTCAACTTGAGCTGACGCGGCGCAACATTCCATTCAGCATCACCAGCGGCATCCGTTTTTTCGAGCAGGCGCACATCAAGGACGTGACCGCGTATCTCAAGCTTGTGACGAATCCACGCGACGAACTTTCGTTCAAGCGCATCGTCCAGCTTCTCCCCGGCGTCGGCGGCAAGGGTGCGGACAAGTTGTGGAAGACGTTT
>CAYIOH010000486.1:0-3547 GCA_964364975.1 uncultured Bifidobacteriaceae bacterium | reverse complement strand
CATCAAGCGCGGCGTGGACGTACTCGCCCAGGTCTACTTCGCCGCGGGCGCGAAGATCGTACACACGCCGATCACCGGGTTCGATGTCCTGCGCTCGCCGGCGGACCTCGAGGCGATGCGGCGCGCAACGATCCGTCCGTGGGATCTCGATCTCACGGCGTATCACCCGCTCGGCACCGCGCGGATGGGGCGTGATCCCGCCAGCTCGGTCGTCGGGCCGGACAATCCGCTCGCGCTCGGCATCGTGGATTTATTTCAGAGGCACGGGCTGCGCATCTGGGGCGTGAACCAAAAGGCGGCGCAGTTCGAGGCTTCAAAGATTTTCTCCCAAAAGTTCATGGAGAAATATGGCATCCCCACGGCGGCGGCGGGAACTTTTGATGACGTCGCGGCGGCGAAGAAGTTCGCGGCGAAGCTCGGCGGCAAATGCGTGGTGAAGGCGGACGGTCTCGCACTTGGCAAAGGCGTTTTGATCTGCACGAACCAGTCCGAAGCCGAGAAGGCCGTGGACGAAATCATGGTCAGCAAAGCGTTCGGCGCGGCGGGCGCACGCGTGGTCATCCAAGAATTTCTCGAGGGCATCGAGGTTTCACTGCACGCGCTTTGCGACGGCAAGACGGCGAAGATTTTTCCGACCTCGCAAGATCACAAGCGAGCCCTCGACGGCGATCTCGGCCCGAACACCGGCGGCATGGGTACATATTCGCCCACGCCATTCCTGACCGACGCGCAACTCGCCGACGCCGCGAAGCAGATTCTCGAACCGTTCATGCGTGGCTGCGCGGCGGAGGGCATTGATTATCGCGGCGTCCTTTATCCCGGCATCATGCTCACGAAGGATGGGCCTAAGGTTCTGGAATTCAACGCCCGCTTCGGCGATCCCGAAACGCAGGTTTATCTGACGCGCTTGGAAAACGATCTGGTCGAACTGCTCGACGCCAGCGTGAGCGGCACGCTGGCAAAGCATGAACTAAAATGGAGTCCACAAGCGAGCGTGTGCGTGGTGATGGCCAGCGGCGGTTATCCCGGTAATTACGCGAAGGGCAAGGTCATCTCCGGCCTCGATGCCGCAAACGCCTTGCCGCACACAAAAGTCTTCCACGCGGGCACGGCGAGGTCCGGCGACCAAATCGTCACCAGCGGCGGTCGCGTGCTGGGCGTGACGGCGCTAGGCAAAGATTTGAAAGCCGCCCAAGCCGCCGCCTACGCCGCCGTGGAGAAAATCCATTTCGACGGCGCGCATTTCCGCCGCGACATTGCAGCGAAAGCGATGCAGTGAATTGTACTATCCCGCAAGCCTCGACTCCCAATCGGCCGGTCATCTGCCCAACCAGTGCGGCAGGAACGTGGTCAAGGCGGGCCAGTAGGTGATCAACAGCAGGCCGACGAGGATGACGCATTGCATCGGAATGACGGCGCGCGAAATTTGCAGGACCGGTTTCCCGAAACGATAGGAGGATAGAAAAATGTTGATGCCGGCCGTGGGGGTCAACAGCCCCAGTTCCATGTTGGCGAGGAAAATAATCCCCAGATGAACCGGGTCAACACCGTAGGCCAAGCCCAGCGGTACGATGATCGGGACCACCACAACAATCGCCGAAAACATGTCCATCACGCAGCCCACCACCAGCAGGCACACGTTGAGCGCAAGGAGAAACGCGTACTTTGAATGTACGGTCCCCGTGACCCATTCAACGGCGCGACTCGGAATCTGGGCATCAATCAAGTAATTCGTGAATCCCAGCGCCACACCCAGGATGAGCAACACACCGCCCACCAGCAGCCCGCACTCGGCCATCACCTCCGCAACTTTCCGCGGTCCTTTGAAGTCGCGATACAGAAAAGTCTCCACCACGAACGCATACAACGCGGTGACCGCCGCTGCTTCCACCGGGGTGGCGAATCCGCCAAAGAGCGCAACCAGTGCAACGACCGGAAGAAGTAGTTCCCACTTGGCCGCCCAAGTCGCGCGTCCCGCTTCCACCCGGTCAAACGGCGGGCGGACGATATCGTCCTTTGGGCCCAGGCGTATGCCCAGCCAGATCGCCATTCCCACCAGAAGCACACCGGGTCCGAGGCCGCCGAGAAACATTTTTTCAATCGTAACGCCTGACCCCGTGGCGTTGGAACTGGCGACGATGGCGAAAAGAATCAGCGGGAGCGAAGGCGGGAACAGCAGCCCCAAGCCGCCCGAACCGGTGAGCAGGCCCAGGGTGGAACGTTCGGAATAACCCGCGCCCAACAGCACCGGCATGAGCAATCCGCCCAGTGCGAGAATAGTCACGCCGGACGCACCGGTGAAGGAAGTAAAAAACGCGCACGCCAGCACGGTGACGATGGCCGGACCGCCACGGAATTGTCCCAGCAAAGCTTGGAAGACGCGGATCAGCCGTTTGGATGCGCCGCCTTCCGCGAGGAAATAACCGGCCAACGTGAACAATGGGACGGTCGCCAGTGTGGGGTTCGTCACCATCGAATAGTGCGTCAGCGAAATCGAGGCGATGGGCGTGTCTTCGCCCCAGAACAAGATCAGCGCCGCGCCGCCCAGCATGACGAAGATCGGCGCGCCGAAGACCACCGCGGCCAGCAAAGCCACCAAGCCGGGTATGACGAGTTTGGCGGGCGCCAACGGTGGATGCAACCCAATCCAAACCATGCTTCCGGCCAGCAGCAAGGCAACCAGCCGTCCCCGCCAGGTGTCCGCCGCGTGCCAGAGCAGCCGCAACGCGATGACGCCAAACCCCAGCGGCATGATGAGTTGAACGGTCCAAAGTGGAATTCCGTAGGCCAGAAATTTGCCGCCTTCTTTTTCCGACTGCACCAGTTGCAGCGCCGCCAGGCAGAGAAAAACCGTGATGCCGGCGGCAAAGGCGCTGCTGAAAACGCGCGCGAACATTCGCCAGCGCCCTTTGAGAAAATTGGTCAGCGTCGAGAGGGCGAGCAGACGGCGGTCCCGCGCGGCGAACATCCCGCCCAACAGGCCGATGATCAAAACCAGGTGCTGCTGCAGCGCCGCTCCGCCTTCGAGGCCGGCATGAAAAAACTTGCGGCCGACGATTTCAATGAGCGGCAAAAGCATCAATACGGCCAGGGTCAGCGCGACCAGAAGATTCTCCGCCTGCCAGAGCCAGCGAAGAGGGCCGACAGGCTCACTTTTTTGAGATGCGGCAAGCGGGACTTCGCTGATCACTTCGCGGCCCCTTCCTTCGCGGCCCGGAAGGCTTTCAATTCACTCATGACCGCGTCATAAATGTCCGCCGGAACTACGGTGCCACGGATCTTGGGCCAGGCCTTCTCCACCGTCTGGTTCCATTCGGCGTCTGTTGCTGGCGTAAGCGGATGGATCTTCAGTCCCCGTTTGCGCAATGCCTCGACCGATTCCACGTTCTCGCGGCGACCGTCGGCTTTGATGAGTTTGCCGGCTTCCTTGGCCGATACGGCCATGAACGACTCCATCGGATACGCGTACCAGGTGTGCACCAGCTTTCCCTTTGCGGCGGTGTAGTTCTTGAATCCGCCCTCGCCGGCATAGAGCTGGGTCATGCCG
>CAYIOH010000485.1:0-3551 GCA_964364975.1 uncultured Bifidobacteriaceae bacterium | reverse complement strand
CGGCTTTAGCTGTGGCTGCGATTCCTGATCGCGCGGCCGTCCGAGGGAATCAATGACGCCATCGTTGAGCAGGCCCGCAGTCTGGTCGAGGGGGGTGCGCAAGGCGGCACCGGCCTCCAGTGCGGGGATCGCTTCCAAGGCGTAACGTGCGGCGTGCGCGGTCCGCTCTTCGGTGAGCAACGCGGCCAAGGCGGGCACCGATCGGGCGGTGCCGATGATTCTCAACTGCTGGCAGGCCGCGCATTTCTCGGGCGCGCCGGCCGCCGATTGAAGAATCGTGATGAGTTCCGGTTCGTCGGCGGCACGGAGATTTGTGGAAGCGACCGCCAGGAGGCCGAGGAGCAGGAGGCGATGCATGGATTTTGTTCTCATGGAGATTTTTTCGATGGGTGCAATCACAGGGTTCCCCCCGGCGGCGCGTCAGAACTGCCACGGCGGACGCGGGGTGTAGGCGAGCAGGCGATTGGCCGTCGGGTCGCCGGGGAATTCGCCTTGGGCCGGATCCCATTTGACCGAGCGTTGCAACGCCATGGCGATGCCGCCGATGAGGATGGCGTTCATGGTATAAACCGCGGTTTCCGGATGGCAGATCGTCGGGCGCCGGGAGCGCACGCACTCGAGAAAATTGTCGGAGTGTCCACGATTGCGCTCGACACGGGCGTCGGTGGGCCGCAGCGGTTCTTTGAGAATACGCTCCGGGTAGGAAACGAGGTTGACACGGTCCACCGCGATGCGGCCTTCGGTGCCAACGAAGCAGGCGCCACCCACGTTACCAACCCGTTCGCCGGGGTAGCTCGCGGAGTGGACCACCACGCCGTTCGCATAATGATAATGCACATTTCCGTCTTCCGGCCGCCCCGCCGCGCCACTTGGATGCACCGCAGCGCCGGAAGCTGAGGTCGCGCTTTTCCCATACTCCACTTCCACGGGCGCGGTGGGATCGGGATTCACCGTCCATTGGATGATGTCGTAATGGTGCGGGCTCCAGTTCAAGTCGCCGAGGTAAATCCCTGAAATCGCATGGCCAGCTTCGCCGCCGTAAGGTCGCCAGGGTAACGGGCCGAGCCAGCGGTCCCAGTCGAACCCCGCCGGGACGGGTTCCGACCGGTCTGAAGTCCAGCCGGTTGGGAAAAACGCCCCCGGTTGACGGTAGGCATAGACCTCCTTGAGTTGGCCGATGCGACCGTTGCGAATCAGTTCGCAGGCCAGGCGGAATTTGCCGCCGTATTCCGAGCGTTGCTGCGTGCCGGCCTGGTAGATGCGCCCAAAACGACGGCACGACTCAACCAGTTTGCGCCCCTGATCCACCGTGATGGCAATGGGCTTCTCGCAATAAACGTCCTTGCCCGCTTGCGCCGCCAGCGTGGCCATCGGTGCCGCCCAGTGATAGGGCAACGCCAGCAGCACCGCGTCAATATCGGGCCGGGCGAGCACTTCAAGAAAATCTTCATAGGCGCGGACGCCGTTGTAGCCGGCCTGCCCCAGCTTCCCGGCATAAAACTCGTTGCACCGCTGCTGCGCGGATTCGCGGCGCTCCTTCCGCACGTCACAGACCGCCAGCACCTGCACGTCCTCGCGCGAAATGTAGCCGCCCGCCACATACGTCCAGGCGCCGCCAAGCAAATGGCCGGTGCCTTGGCCGCCCAGCCCGATAAAGCCCATCCCAATCCGTTCGCTGGGAGCTTGTGATCCGCCACGGCCCAGAACGGAAGCCGGAACGATCATGGGCGCGGCGGCGGTCGCGCCAAGGGCGACGGCGCTCCGGCGCAGAAAACGACGGCGATTGATTAAGATTTTGGTCGGGTTCATGAGTTTAAGGTTGAGTGTTGGTTCAACACCCGATCCGAGTGAATATATTGTCGGAAATAACTTTGCAATCCCGACATGGGATACCTAGACGAACCAATAAACGTAAATGGCAAACGAAACCGCCGCCGCACCCGCGGCCGCGGCGAGCGACCAGAGCAGGTTGCGCTTCCGCGCGGCGATGGCGAACGTGGCAATGATCACCGCCGCCTGCGCCCCGAGCATGCCAAAGAAGAAGCGCCCACTGCGCCGGTGATGTCGCTCGGCTGAAATGTTGTTTTTGCGAACCTGGAGTTCGAGGAGGTTGGCGATGGTCTGGTTCAGTCGTGCCTCGGCGTCGTACCGCGCCGCCGTGTAGCGCAGTCGAGCCACGGTGTAGTCACGTGTCAACGATTTGTCACCGCCGACCAGTGATTTTTCCAGTTGGTCAATGGCCTGATTGACCGGTTTGGTGGCGTCGTCGAAAACGGTGACGTGGTCTTTGGCGGCGGTGAGCGCTTCAGCCAGGGTTTTATCCTCCACCTTGCCGAGCCGCGCGGCAATTTCCGTCTCTGATTTCTGGGCCTCAATGGCTTCAAGCGCGACTTTCACATTCGTGTCCAACGGTGACGCGACCGGGACGGCGGGCAATTCACCTCTTTGCAGCGCAACGAGCGTGGATTCACTGACCGATGCCGGCAGCCGGGCGGCAGTGAGCGGCTGCACGTCGGTGGTGACTTGCAAGACATCAAGCGTGTTCCGCTGGAGCGCACCGCGGAGCCGTTTGGCCTGAAAATAACTCCACTGGTCGCCCGCTTTGGATTGCTGTTGAGCGGCGAGGGAACGGTCGTATTGAGCGCGGGTCATTTCGCTCGACGCCAACCCGGCCAGCAAGGTTGCAATCACCGTCATCACCACCGGCGTGGCGCTGAGGATTTTGCCCCAGATGGTCTGCGGCACGGCGGCTTTGAGTTCGTCTGGTATCTTCACTTTCATAATCGCAGGCCGCGCCGTTCACCTCAATGCCGCATACACACGATGCACGTCGTCGTGATCGTCGAGGGCGTTGAGGAAACTCTCGACCTCCTTGCGCGCGGCGTCGCCCACTTCGGTAAAGTTCTTGGCGAGGTAGCGGATTTCGGCGGCGATGACGTTCCAGCCACCGGCTTTCAACGCCTTGGAAACGTGGTCGAGGTCTTTGATCTCGGTTAGAAAACGCACGCCCTTCTGGCCGGCGGGAGTTTCCTCCGCTTCGAGCGGTTCGATTTCCTGCGCGCCGGCTTCGATGGCGTCGCCTTCGGCGTCTCGATTCGGGTCGGGGTGCGCGGCCTCGACCACGCCGAGATGGTTGAAGAAGAATCCCACGCTGCCGGGTTGGCCGAGCGAGCCGGCCTTGAAAAGGGTGCGAATCTCCGGCGCGGTGCGGTTGCGGTTATCCGTGAGACACTCGACCACCACGGGCACTTTGTGCGGCGCAAAACCTTCGTAGGTGACCAGTTCGAAGTTGATTTTCTCGTCCGTCAACCCCGCGCCCTTCTTAATAGCGCGCTCTATGGTGTCTTTATAGACGGAAGCCTTCTTGGCCTTTTCCACCGCGGCGGCCAAGCGCGGGTTCATGTCCGGGTCCGGTCCGCCGAGTTTGGCGGCGACCATGATTTCGCGGACCAGCTTGGCAACCATATGGCCCTTCTTCTGCGCGTTGGCCTCGCGCCCCGCTTGTTTCCATTGTGCGCCCATCGAGACGGACTGTGGTGAAATTCACAGAC
>CAYIOH010000484.1:0-3552 GCA_964364975.1 uncultured Bifidobacteriaceae bacterium | reverse complement strand
GACTCTGCTCGACTCAATTCATTCAAAATCGGTCCGGAGTTTTGAGACAGTCTCATAGGGTCCCCCCGTGAAAACAATTGCGTTTGTCCCTTGGTAACTCGCGGAAGTGTTCTGGATCATCTGTGTCGTGCCAAGCCAGACAGGCGACGTGGCAGCAGTCTCAAAGTCGTAGTAAACGTCAGCCCGTGCGATGCACGCGCCCAACATGCAGACAACTACAAAACTCAGCCTCATACGTTTCCTTTCTTTTACTCCGCTTCTTGGTGGGGGACTTGGGCGCACCGTGCGCTGCCGTTCTTAAACGAAGAAAGGCCATTTCCTGCCGATGGCGGTATGGCACTCACAAAAACCTCAACCGACTGAGCCGTCTTGCCGCGAACAACTCAAAAGCGACTGGCTTTCTGTGCTGCGAGTGCGGACTAGGCGTGGCACGCCTGAAAGCCCCTCCGCACTCACTATCCGCAGTATGCCCCCAAGTGCCGTCCATAAAGCAAGCCCTAATTCACGATCCATTGCGACGTTCACGATCATTCTCCCGGCACGATGTAATGTGACGTGCCAATCAGCAAAAGAGAGCGAGAGCGGTTGAAAACGTTCGGCGCAAATGTGCGCCGCGAGCGTTGCGCCAAGAGCCTGACCCAAGAGAAGCTGGCGGAGTTGGCCAGCATCAGCACGCGCAACTTGCAAAAGGTTGAATCCGGCGAACTAAACATTCTATTGACCACCACGGTCCGAATTCAACTTGCCCTGCGTTGTCCTTGGAAACGTCTGATGCCTTCGGAATGAAGCGGGGGCGACCGCACACTCTATCGGAAGATCGGCAGCCGCTTCAGCCATTTTGCGGCGGACGAAATTGATGTGATATACTTGGCGCGTGACAACCGAACAGCCAATCATCCGCAAAGGCCAGCGCAAGCCTTACGTCAAGGGTACACGCAAAGAAATTGAACAGCGCATTGAGGCTGCCGCCCTACTGCGCGATTGCGGCTTCTCCAAGTGCGAAGTTCATAGCGTGTTCCGGCAAAGGTATGGGGTTGAGTGGCGTCAGACGGATCGGTATATGGCTCGCGCGCGGTGCGCGTGCGAACACCCACACAAGGCCCGCCTTCAGCACTCGCTCGTCAACCTGTGGTTGATACCATTTCTTGTATTCCAACGAGTTGCGTCTTAAAAGCCCTTCGTGATGGAAGCTTCAGTACATAGCGTCGGTGAGGGTGTGGCTTGGTGCACAAACGGCTCTCCGGGGCATGGTTTTATCCACCTCGGCTGTCATGTAACCCGCCACCGCTTACGAGCACCGTCCTACCCGCCAACATCCGGTAGGCTTCGGTGAGTTCCAAAATGCCCACTGTGGGCAATTTGTCCCGCGATCCGCCTCACGATTCCTGAAAAATCGTCTCGATTAAGAGGGGCAGCTTTACATCGCACCGCCACGGCCATTGCCCCTCCCCCGGTGGACACCGTGGGGACGGTCTGCGCGGAAAAAGAGATTCCCTTGTTTGCCGTTCACCTACTCCATTCCATGCCCGGCTTCTGCTTCTGCCTTGGGGCGCCAAGCATCACGGTTTCCTATTGGTGAGAACAAGCTCCCGCCGGAAAAATGGCTGGCACGGCTGCTGGCGAGAGTGAATCAACCAACAGCCAACCTGCTTAGAACAGGTGCCAGCCGGAGAGAGAGTGAAATGAAAGCAGATACGGTTCAAGTCCGATCCCTTGCAATTGAAACGACGGGGGATTTTTGTTACGACAAGGTCATCCCGCGAATCAGAATTGCGGGAAAATGGCTGGAGCGAGCCGGTTTCAAGCCCGGCCATCGCGTCCAAGTCCAGTTGGACCAGCCCGGCACCCTGACCCTCCGCTTCCTGGAACTGGCGGACACCAATCCCAAAGAAGACTGATGAAAACCAAAGCTCCACAACTTGAATTGCGCGCCTGCTACGATGCGTTCAACCTGGTGGGGGAGCGCGGCGTGGATGGGGCGCGGGTGATTGCAGAAATGGCAGAGGCCATGCAGCGTGAACGGGAAGCGCGGGCCTGGGCCGACAAGATGCAGCGCAAACTTTCCGAGTGTCCGGGTTTCGTCGGCTGCCGTCCCCCCGGTGAGGCATCGCCCGGAAACGTCGCTTTGGAACCGGGTGCGGCAGATGCGGCAATGGATTTCCTACAAAGACGGTTTCACGTCGGGCGGGTCGGCTGGACAAAAGGCTTGGGTTTAACCGTCGAGGTCCTACCCCGGCGCAAAGGCTTAACGCGAAAAGTTGCCCGCCGGAAGCTGGCCCCGATTGAACAATTCCAATTTCAGCTTTGACGCCCACAACCTCAGCAGCGATGGAATCCGCTGACCCTCTACAATGCCCGAATTTCGCACGCATTTGACTTGAGAGCGGCTTTCGCGGGCGCGGACGGGGATTTCATTGGTTACTTTATGGTTACTTTCTGAGCATCGTTTGGGGCAAGTCGGCAAAAGTCACCAAGAGCCGGAAAGCGCACGAATTGAAAACCGGCACTATTCACAGAACACCTGAAATTATTGGATAAAACCACTGTTATCCTGGCGTTTATTGAATGGTGGTAGGTGATGGATTCGAACCATCGAAGGCGTAAGCCAGCAGATTTACAGTCTGCCCCCGTTGGCCACTTGGGTAACCTACCACGCAGGGACGCGGATTAAGCCAAAGTGTCGCAGCCTTGTCAATCCGCACACTCTTGCCCTAGCCTGTCCGAATGTTCGATTCGCTAAGCGGCAAACTTCAGAACGCCTTCCGCAACCTGCGCGGCCTCGGCAAAATCTCCGAGGCCAACGTCGGCGACGCGCTGCGCGAAGTGCGCATGGCGTTGCTGGAAGCCGACGTGAATTTCAAGGTCGCGCGCGATTTCATCGAACGCGTCAAAACCAAATCCCTGGGCGCGGAAGTCGTCGCCAGCATTCAGCCCGGCCAGCAGATCGTCAAAATCATCCATGACGAACTGGTGGATTTGCTCGGCTCGACCAACGCCAGCATCAATCTCAGTGGCAACCCAAGCTGCATCCTCATGATCGGCTTGCACGGTTCAGGCAAGACGACTTCGAGCGGCAAACTCGCGCGGTTGCTCCACAAACAAGGCCGTCAGCCGTTGCTTGTCGCGGCGGACGTTTATCGTCCGGCCGCCATGGACCAGTTGGAAACGCTCGGCCAGCAGCTTGAGATTCCGGTCTTCGTCAAACGCGGCGAAACCGACGTACAGAAAATCGCCCGCGAGGCTCTCGACTTCGCCCGCGCCAACAATCGCAACATCCTCATCTTCGACACGGCGGGCCGTTCGCAGATTGACGAGCCGCTGGTGCAGGAACTCGTCCGCCTGCGCGACCTCGTAAAGCCGCAGGAAATTCTGCTCGTGCTCGACGCCGCCACGGGTCAGGAAGCCGTGAACGTCGCCACGCATTTCGATCAGGCGTTGAACATCACCGGTTCAATCCTCACCAAACTCGACGGCGATGCGCGCGGCGGCGCGGCTCTCAGCATGAAGGCCGTCACCGGCAAGCCCATCAAGTTTGCGGGTGTGGGCGAAAAG
>CAYIOH010000483.1:0-3553 GCA_964364975.1 uncultured Bifidobacteriaceae bacterium | reverse complement strand
TGAAGCGACCGGACATTGACTTGCGCGACTGGCATCAACTCCTGACGGACAAACCCGAACTGAAGTCGTCCCCCCTTCAACCCGTGTTGAACCAAGTCCGGCGATTTGATCGCGGGCGAATAACCGGCGAGGAACTTTGCGATGCGTTCGGCACGCCCGGCCGGTGGTGGGTGCTGGGTCTGGTCGGCAACCCGCACACGCAGCCGCACTTTGCCGCGATGGAAGCGCTGCAAAAGCCGATCAATCCGCGCACCGCCTACAACGGACGGGACGGCGCGGTCCGTTGGTTCGCTTACGACAATCTCGACCCGCGCGGCGTTACCTCGTGCATCGGCGTCTTCGACTACCGGAACACGGACAACTCCGCCGCGCACTTCGTATCGTTTGTGCAGAGTCCGTCCGAACGGCGCGCATTTCTGCACACCGGCTGGGACGACGGCATCCTCATCAAACTCGGCGACCAGATTATTTTCGACGCGAGCAATTACCCGCCGCGCGGCAAAGGCATGCTTTACCTTGATAAACACCAGTTCGAGAAGCGCGTCCCGTTCACGCTGCCCAAGGGCCGGTCGCAATTGTCCATCACGTCTTTGAACTCGCACGGCGGCTGGGTTTTCTCCCTGAGGATCACGGATGAAAACGACATCCCCTTTCAGGACGTGCGGTTCCGGCTGGAGTAGTGAACAGATTTTCTTCAGAACCCTTTATGCCATCTTCACTTTTTGAATAATCCGGCTCGGCCGGCCACGAGGCAACCGACGCGGCGACAGATTCAATTGAACGAAAAGAAACCTCCCTCAAATGAAACAAGCCATCCACCGGTACCCCGCTGACGGGCGAATTTCGCGACGCGCGTTCCTCAGAGCGAGCGGGGCCACGGCGTGCCGGAAGCGAGCCGTGTATTGATCTCAACCGGGAACCACTTCTCAACTATGATGGAGGCCAGCATCAAGTTTTTCCGGGAGGCACGCTGTTCGTATCGGAAGCACCCACAACACCAGGCCGCTGCCCGCTTGCTTCACCCGCGCACAATGCGAGGGGGAGTTTTCACCCGGTGGCTGGCTGGTTCCAACCGCTTGGAGCCTCCACAGGATTGGCTGGCCCAAGTGAACCCTTGGCGAGCGTGGCTGTCCGTCCGCTGTGCCGGATGCCATCCACGCAGTCGGAACAAAGCCGATGGAACGTCGTTGCTTCCAAACTGGCGCTTGGGGCTGGTCACAAGCATCGAATTTATCTTAGCACTCATAAAATTATGAAACACCAAATAGATTGTAAATTCGCAGAACAAGAAGTCACGTTGGAGTGGGATTGGAAGCGCACGAGCGACGAGAATGCTGCTCCCGTATCGGGCGTTTATGCAGTGAGCGTCAGGCGGATTTAACCCGAACTTCGAAGCTCGAATGACGAATGACGAAAGAAGCCCCAAGTTCAAATGACGAATCATTGTTTCCGACGGGTCGGTTTTGTGCCGGACCTTGCAATCCGTCCAATCGAGGATTCAGCGGTTTTCGTGCTTCGAGCTTCGTCATTCTTTCGTCATTCGTCATTTGGATTTTGGGTTTAATTTCAGCATTGCTTCGACGCAGTCCTTCCCCCAAATCAGGACGCTGTTCGTTATTCGGTAGTGGGTCAGTTTGGTGGGGCGAGGCTACTGATCCCGCGTTGCGGGACTAGGACGCTCGCCCCCTTGACCGTTGGTAGCTTAAAAGCTACAGTATCCCGGTCTTCGTCACGCCCAAAGAAGTCGTCGCGTTCCACGAAAGATGGCCAGGTGCCGTTTGAAGATTGGTTGGACGATTTGAAAGACAAGCGGGCGGCGGCACGGGTGCTGGCGCGGTTGGCGCGGGTGCGGCAGGGCAATCCGGGCGATTGCCGAGCGGTAGGCGAAGGTGTGTCCGAGTTGCGCGTGGGATTATGGGCCGGGCTGCCGGGTTTATTTTGGACAGAAAGGCCAGACGCTGGTGGTGCTGCTTTGCGGTGGTGACAAGCGCACGCAAGACCGCGACATCCGTCTGGCGAAGCAGTATTGGCACGAATTCAAAACGAGTGAGTCATGAAAACTGTGAGTTACAAAAAAATTCTGCGTGAGAAGCTGGATGACCCCGAACAGGCGGCGGAATACCTGACGGCCTGCTACGAAGAAGGCCCGGAGGTATTTCTCGTCGGTCTGCGCGATGTGGTGGAAGCACAAGGCGGCGTTGCCCGAGCGGCAGAATTGAGCAAGTTGAACCGCGAGAGTTTGTATCGCCTGATTTCTCGCGACGGCAACCCGCGTTTATCGAGTCTTGACTCGGTGCTGACCGCGCTCGGTCTTAAAGTTACTTTCTCCGCCGCTTAACCCCGCTGCATTTTTGCAGCCGTGCCATGCGTAAAAGAGTGCAAAAAGTTCCGCAGCTTGCGCGATGAGCGATTGTTCACTCATCACGAGTTGATATGAAATGGACGCTCCGTTTGAGTTGGCTCGCCGCGGCGGTGCTGGTCGCAGGCTGCGACGCGTCATCCGTAACAAAGACCTCAAGTTCTCCCGCGTCCACCACCAACGCCAACGCATCAACCGCTTCACCCACCATGAACGACAAAATCACCAAGACCGACGCCGAATGGAAAAAAGAACTGACGCCCGAGCAATATCAGGTGCTGCGCGAGAAGGGCACGGAGCGCGCGTTCACCGGTCAATATTGGAACACGAAGGACAAAGGCGTGTATCGTTGCGCCGGGTGCGGAACGGAATTGTTCGTCTCGGACACCAAGTTTGATTCCGGCTGCGGCTGGCCGAGTTTTTACGCGCCGATGTCCACGAACGCAGTTTCGGAAGCGGCCGACCAGAGTCATTTGATGAAGCGGACCGAAGTGCTCTGCTCAAAGTGCGGCGGCCATCTCGGCCATGTGTTCGACGACGGCCCAAAACCCACGGGCCTGCGTTACTGCATCAACTCCGCGTCGCTGAAGTTTGAGAAAAAGAAGTGAGCGGCGCGGCAGCGCCGCCCTACCAAACCAGGTAGGGACGCGCTGCGGCGCGTCCTCCCGCCGTGCTCGCGCCTGTCGTGGCAGGTCGGCGATTGCCGATTTTCACAAGGAATTGGTGTTAGATTCCTTCCTGCTTGCGGCGCGGCGGATGGCATGGCCATCCCGCCAACGGAACCGAATTTCCCGCACGGTTGGCGCGTCTGAAAACCAGTGTAGCATTGGACTGGACTTTCCGCCCGCGGTGGGGGCATTTTATCGGCGGCCAGTGGCAGCGGGAATCGCTCCGGGTGCCACAGCGCCAGCGAATCAACCATGAACCATTCGATTTCACGGACAATTTTAAACTCGACCATTCCAGCACCGGCTTCACGAAGTGGAACAAGCATCCCCACGACCCGTAACGACACGCAATTTGCCGGGCGGCGAAGATGCGCATCGCGCCGCGAAACACTATTGGCGGCAGGTTGGCTCGTTTTTTCCGCGCTCCCGGCGGCGGCGGCGGTTTCCGAAATGCCGCAGGAATTTTTCACGACGGGCGACTTCAACGGCGACGGCAAGGTGGATGTGGCCATCGTGGACCGTTACT
>CAYIOH010000482.1:0-3557 GCA_964364975.1 uncultured Bifidobacteriaceae bacterium | reverse complement strand
GGAAGCCGCTGGCGACCTGAACAAGGCGGTGGAAATCCTGCGCAAGAAAGGCGCTGCCACCGCCGCCGTGAAGGCATCACGCACGGCGAAGGAAGGCGTCATCGCCCAACATATCGTGCCGAGCGGCCGTCTGGGCGTGCTGGTCGAAGTGAATTGCGAAACCGACTTTGTGGCGCGCAACGACATTTTCCGCGCGTTTTGCGAGGAGGTCGCGAGGAAAATCGCCGCCGACCCCAACGCGAACATCGAGGCCGACCGCGAAGCCGCCGTGGGCAAGATTCGTGAGAACATAAAAATTCCGCGGAATGAGCGCATGGAAGTGCAGGGCCACGGCCTCGTGGCCGCCTACATTCATACCGGCGCGAAGGTGGGCGTGCTGGTCGAGGTCGGCGCGGGCAAGGACAGCACCGTGGCCAGTGCCGATTTCAAGCAACTCGTGAAGGACATCACGTTGCAAATCGCGGCCGGCCATCCCTACGCTGTGTCACGCGAACAGGTGCCGGCGGAAGTCGTCGCCAAAGAGCGCGAAATCGCGGCTCAGTCCGATCGCCTCAAAGGCAAACCGCCGCAAGCGCTGGAGAAAATCCTTCAGGGCATCCTGGAGAAGTTCTACCAGACCTACTGTCTCGTGGACCAGGGCTTCGTGAAGAAGAATTCCGAGATCAGTGTGAAGGAACACATGGCGCAGGTCGCCAAGCAGCTTGGCGACGAAATCACGATCCGTCGTTTCGTCCGCTTCCAAGTGGGGGAGAGCGCGTAATTCCCGCCGTCAAATGACACGAAGGCGTCCTCGCGGACGCCTTTTTGATTTTTGAGTGAACTGGTTTGAGGGCTTTGCGCGAGGTTGACGCGCTGGCAACGGGCTGCTACAACGCCGGTGGACAGTTGCATGAAAAGAAACCCACGACCTAAATACAGTCGGATCCTTCTCAAGTTGAGCGGCGAAGCCTTGGGCGGCGAGAGCGGCGTGGGCATCTGCCCGGAAGCCGTGCAGGATATGGCCGCGCAGATTCGCGAGGTGCGCGAAATGGGCGTCCAAGTCGTCGTGGTGGTCGGCGGCGGCAATATTTTTCGCGGCTTGTCCGGCAGTAAGCGCGGCATCGAACGCGCCACGGGCGATTACATGGGCATGCTGGCCACGGTCATCAACGCGCTGGCGTTGCAGGACGCGCTCGAAAAGCTCGGCGTGCCCACGCGCGTGCAGAGCGCGATCACCATGTCGCAGGTGGCCGAGGCGTTCATCCGGCGGCGCGCGGTGCGGCATTTGGAAAAAGGCCGCGTGGTCATTTTCGGCGGCGGCACGGGCAATCCGTTTTTTTCCACTGACACGGCTGCGGCGTTGCGCGCGAACGAAATCGGCGCGGAAGTGATTTTGAAGGCGACCAAGGTGGACGGCGTTTATGACAGTGACCCGAAGAAGAACGCAAAAGCCAGGCGCTACGCGCGGATCAGTTATCTTGAGGCGCTGCAAAGACAGCTCAAGGTGATGGATTCAACGGCATTTTCGCTGTGCATGGACAACAAGATGCCGATCGTGGTTTTTGATTTCTTCAAGGCGCACAATCTCAAGCGCGTGGTGATGGGTGAAGCGGTGGGGACGTTGGTGACGGGGTGAACACCCCCCCGTTCTGACCTTTTTGGTTCGGATGAGCGTTCTCCCATTTCAAGAATTGATTTATTCCCGGTTGGGAGCGATCCATTGATCATGACATTTGGCTCACGCGAAGAAGCGGGCCGCCGGCTTGGCCGTCTGCTGCGGGCCGAAGGCGTCGAGGTTGGCCTCGTGCTGGGTTTGCCGCGCGGCGGGGTCATCGTGGCGGCGGAGGTGGCGCGCGAGTTGAAGCGGCCACTGGACGTGCTCATCGTGCGCAAGATCGGTCATCCGTTGCACCGCGAGTTTGCCGTCGGCGCGCTGGCTGAACCGGACGTGGTCATTCTGGACGAGCACTCTTTGGGCGGAAATCTGGTTGTCCGCTCGCAGTTGGACGGCGTCATCGCCGAGGAAACGAAGCGTCTGAAAGAGTACCGCGCGAAGTTTCACGGCGGCGGCGTGCCGGAGCTTGGCGGCAAAACGGTCCTGCTCGTGGACGACGGGCTGGCCACCGGCGCGACAACTGCGGCGGCGGTTCTGGCCGCAAGAAAGCGAAACGCGGCCAGAATCATCGTGGCCACGCCCGTGGCGTCCATCGGTGCGTTCGAGCGGCTCAAGCGCGTGGCGGATGACGTGAAGGCGCTTCTGGTGGACGCGGACTTTGAGGCCGTCGGCCAATATTACGGGGTATTCGACCAGACCAGCGACGAAGAGGTGCTGGCAGCGTTGCGCGAATCGGAGAAGCGCGGCGGGGAGCAGCCTGCGTGAGACTTCGCTTGCATGGTGATTTGAGAAACGCTCACCTCTTTGGCAATGCCTGAACTTCCAGAAGTCGAAATCCTCTTGCGTCATCTGCGCCCGCTGATTCGCGGCGCAACCATCCGGAGTGTGGAGGTGCGGCGGGCAAAGGTGTTGGCGCCGACTTCGCCACGGCAATTCCGGCGGGTCTTGCTCGGCGCGAAATTCGTGGGGATTACGCGGCGTGGGAAATATCTTCTGTTCAAGTTGCGCTCAAAGCGCGGTCGCCAGCCGGTGACATTGCTCGGACACCTGGGCATGACCGGACGGATGTTTCTCGCTCGAAACGGCGATCCGTTGCCGAAACACACGGCGGTCGTGCTCGGTCTGGGGCGTGGACAATTTATCTACGAAGACACACGCTATTTTGGCCGGCTGACGCTGGACACTTCGACGGTGACAAAGCTCGGGCCGGAGCCGTTGGAGGCGGGGTTCGACGGGCAAAGCTTTGCACGGGCGTTGAAACGGTCGCGGCAGGCCATCAAGGTGAAGCTGCTGGATCAAGCCTTCGTCGCTGGGATTGGAAACATTTACGCCAGCGAAGTTTTGTTTCGCGCGCGCATCCCGCCGAAACTGCCGGCGGCAAAACTTAGCGCCGCGCAGGTCCAGCGATTGCGACGGATGATTCGTAGAGTGTTGGTGGAAGCCATCGCTTGCGGCAGCACTGTGCCGGTGAACTTTCGCGAAGACCGGAAACGCGACGGCCTTTTCTATTTCGGTCGTTCGGCGGACGCCCCAGACTTCTACGAGGAACGCTTGCGGGTTTACGACCGTGAGGGTCAACCTTGCCGGAACTGCGGCCGCCCGATCAAACGCATCTTTCAAGCGGCGCGGAGCACGTTCTTCTGTCCAATGTGCCAGCGGGCGGCTTGATTTACTTCTTGCGCCGCGCCGGACCTGGCGGTATTTGCAGCGCGACCATTTCATGAACCCCACCGCCATTGAGACACACCTCAAACTCGTCTTGCTCCAATGGCTGGTGATCATCGCCGTGGCGTGGGCGTTCGGGCGGCTGGGAAAACGGTTCGGGCAACCGCTGGCCGTGGGGGAAATTCTCGCCGGGATTCTTTTAGGCCCGTCAGCGCTTGGACTCATCTGGCCGGCGGATTGGCCCGTGGTGTTCCCGAAGGAGACCCAGCAATCGCTCCAACTGCTCGGCAAAATCGGG